>JANNDN010000027.1:0-31036 GCA_031387795.1 Sphingomonas sp. | reverse complement strand
GCGCCGATCATCCTCGAGCGGATGGAATTCCCGGATCCGGTGATCGAGTTGTCGGTCGAACCCAAGACCAAGGCCGATCAGGAAAAGATGGGCGTCGCGCTCAATCGCCTGGCGCGCGAAGATCCGTCGTTCCGCGTCTCGACCGATCATGAGAGCGGTCAGACGATCATCAAGGGGATGGGCGAGCTCCACCTCGAAATCCTCGTCGACCGCATGAAGCGCGAGTTCAAGGTCGAGGCCAATGTCGGCGCTCCGCAGGTCGCCTATCGCGAATATCTCGCGAAGCCGGTCGAGCTCACTTACACTCATAAGAAGCAATCGGGCGGCTCGGGCCAGTTCGCCGAGATCAAGATCATCGTCACTCCGGGCGAGCGCGGCTCTGGCTTCGTTTTCACCGACAACATCAAGGGCGGCAACGTCCCCAAGGAATATATTCCGTCGGTCGAGAAGGGCATGCGCGAGACCGCCGAGACCGGGTCGCTGATCGGCTTCCCGATCATCGATTTCGAGGTCCAACTGATCGACGGCAAATATCATGACGTCGATTCATCGGCGCTGGCGTTCGAGATTTGCGCCCGCGGCGCGATGCGCGAAGTCGCGCACAAGGCGGGGATCAAGCTGCTCGAACCGATCATGAAGGTCGAGGTTGTGACCCCTGAGGATTATCTCGGCGACGTCATCGGCGACATCAACAGCCGGCGCGGGCAGATCCAGGGCACCGACAGCCGCGGCAATGCCCAGGCGGTCGAGGCGATCGTGCCGCTTGCGAACATGTTCGGCTACGTCAATCAGCTGCGCTCGTTCACGCAGGGCCGGGCCAATTATACGATGCAATTTTCGCACTATGAGGAAGTGCCCCAGAACGTCGCCGAAGAGGTGAAGGCGAAGCTGGCGTAACCCGATTTTTGTAGCTAAAGGCGCGTCCGCTTACCGGCGGTTCGCGTCCGGCAATACCTTAAGAGAGAGAAGGCGTAACAATGGCTAAGGCGAAATTCGAGCGGAACAAGCCGCACTGCAACATCGGCACCATCGGTCACGTCGACCATGGCAAGACGTCGCTGACGGCCGCGATCACCAAGGTGCTGGCCAAGTCCGGCGGCGGCGTGGCGGTGGATTTCGCCAACATCGACAAGGCGCCGGAAGAGCGCGAGCGCGGGATCACCATTTCGACCGCCCACGTCGAATATGAAACCGCCAAGCGCCATTACGCCCACGTCGATTGCCCGGGCCACGCCGATTATGTGAAAAACATGATCACCGGTGCCGCCCAAATGGACGGCGCGATCCTCGTCGTTTCGGCCGCCGACGGCCCGATGCCGCAGACCAAGGAGCACATCCTGCTCGCGGCGCAGGTCGGCGTTCCGACGATGGTGGTCTTCCTCAACAAGGTCGATCAGGTCGACGATGCCGAGCTGCTCGAGCTGGTCGAGCTGGAAATCCGCGAAGAGCTTTCCAAGCGCGGCTTCGACGGCGACAACATTCCGATCATCGCGGGTTCGGCGCTCGCCGTCCTCGAGGACCGCGACGAGAATATCGGCGAGGAATCGATCAAGAAGCTGATGGATGCGGTCGACGAGTGGATCCCGCAGCCCGAGCGCGCGCTCGACAAGCCGTTCCTGATGCCGATCGAGGACGTGTTCTCGATTTCGGGCCGCGGCACGGTCGTCACCGGCCGCGTCGAAGCGGGCGTGGTCAAGGTTGGCGAGGAAGTCGAGATCGTCGGCATCCGCGACACCCAGAAGACCGTCGTCACCGGCGTCGAGATGTTCCGCAAGCTGCTCGACAGCGGCCAGGCGGGCGACAACATCGGCGCTCTGCTGCGCGGTGTCGGCCGTGAGGACGTCGAGCGCGGCCAGGTGCTGTGCAAGCCGGGTTCGATCACCCCGCACACCGACTTCCAGGCCGAAATCTATGTCCTGTCGAAGGACGAGGGCGGCCGTCACACGCCGTTCTTCGCCAACTATCGCCCGCAATTCTACTTCCGCACGACCGACGTGACGGGCGAAGTTCAGCTGCCGGAAGGCACCGAAATGGTCATGCCGGGCGACAACGTCAGCCTCGGCGTCAAGCTGATCGCTCCGATCGCGATGGACCCGGGTCTGCGCTTCGCCATCCGCGAGGGCGGCCGGACCGTTGGCGCGGGGGTTGTCGGAAGCATCTCGAAGTAATATAGGGCGGCATCCGCGCGATTCTGAACAGGGTCGCGCGGTTCGCTTTTGAGTTTGTTTTATTCGCGGGTCGCGGCCTTAGGCCTCGGCTCGCTGGCTCTTTCGCATCGGTAGGGACATGGAAACGCAGAATATCCGTATTCGCCTGAAGGCGTTCGATCATCGAGTGCTCGATCAGGCAACTGGCGACATTGCCGACACGGCTCGCCGGACGGGTGCTCTCATTCGCGGACCCATTCCCTTGCCGACGCGCATCGAGAAGTTCACCGTGAACCGCTCGCCGCACATCGACAAGAAGTCGCGCGAGCAGTTTGAGGTCCGGACGTACAAAAGGCTGCTCGATATCGTGCAGCCGACCCCGCAGACGGTCGATGCTTTGATGAAGCTCGACCTCGCCGCGGGCGTCGATGTTGAGATTAAGCTGGCCTAGCCAGCGCTCGGTCCCGGTTTTCCGGCACCTTGGGTGATACCGCCGGAGATTAGCTCCGGGCTGCGTCCCCGCCGTTCCGCCTTTAGGGCGGAGCATTAGCCCAGGCGGGGCACGCACGAAAATTGGGCTGCACGGGTTCCCGTCGAAATTTCCTTTCGATGGGGTCCCTCACGCACCGTGGATTTCCTGCGGTGCCTCTGTTGAGGAGTTTGGTCATGCGCACTGGCGTGATCGCGAAAAAGGTCGGGATGACCCGCCTGTTCCAGGCGGACGGACGGCATGTGCCGGTTACCGTCCTGCAACTGGACGAGGTGCAGGTCGTCGGCGTTCGCGAAATGGACAGGGACGGCTACACCGCCGTCGCGCTTGGCGGCGGCAAGGCCAAGGCCAAGAATGTCGCCAAGCCGCAGCGCGGCATGTTCGGCAAGGCCGAGGTCGAGCCCAAGGCTCGCGTGGTTGAATTCCGGGTCGCCGAGGACGCGCTCCTCGAGGTCGGCGCGACGCTCTCTGCCGATCACTTCGTCGCCGGCCAGATGGTCGATGTCCGCGGCGTCACGCAGGGCAAGGGCTTTGCCGGAGCAATGAAGCGCTGGGGCTTCAAGGGCCTCCGCGCCACCCACGGCGTCTCGGTCTCGCACCGCTCGCACGGCTCGACCGGCCAGCGCCAGGATCCGGGCAAGGTGTTCAAGAACAAGAAGATGGCGGGCCACATGGGCGCCCGCAATCGCACTCAGCAGAACCTCGAGATCGTCCGCACCGACGCGGCGCGCGGGCTGCTGTTCGTCAAGGGCTCGGTCCCGGGCCACAAGGGCAGCTGGGTAACCGTCGCCGACGCGATCAAGATCGCTCGCCACGACGAGGCTCCTTATCCCGCCGGCCTGTTCGATCCCAAGGCCAAGACCCCGGTCGAGGAAGCTCCCGCCGGCCTGGTCGATGAGGCCGCGGTGCACGAGATTCCGGCGCTCCCGAGCGACGAGGAAGTCGCCGCGATCGCCGCCGAGCAGGAAGCTGGCGCGGTTGCTGCCGAGGCCGAAGCGGACGCCGCCGAAGCCGACGCCGCCGACGCCGTCCAGTCCGCTGATAATGAGAAAGCCGACGCGGCCGAGAGCGCCAAGGCCGCTCCCACCGCCGACGAAGGCAAGGAAGGCTAAGATGAAAATCAAGGTCCAGACCCTCGACTCCAAGTCCGGCGGCGACATCACGCTCGACGACGCGATCTTTGGCGTCGAGCCGCGCGCCGACATTTTGCACCGGGTCGTCACCTGGCAGCTCGAGAAACGTCGCGGCACCGCCCGCGGTGCCCGCGAGCGCAGCGACGTCAACCGCACTGGCAAGAAGTTCGGCAAGCAGAAGGGCGGCGGCACCGCCCGTCACGGCGATCGCCGCGCCCCGATCTTCATCGGCGGCGGCAAGGCGCACGGCCCGCGCGTCCGCGACTTCAACCCGTCGCTGAACAAGAAAATCCGCGTGCTCGGCCTCAAGATGGCGCTGTCGGCCAAGGCCATGGACGGCAAATTGGTGATCATCGACAACCTCGACCTCAAGGAGGGCAAGACCCGCGAGCTGAGCGACAAGCTCGACGGTCTGGGCTTCGGTCGCACCGCTTTGATCATGGACGGCGATGCCTTGAACGTCGGCTTCGCCCGCGCTTCGTCCAACCTCGGCACCATCAACCTGATGCCGGCGGTCGGTGCCAATGTGTACGACATCATGCGCCACGAGACGCTCGTGCTGACCCGCGCCGCGGTCGAAAAGCTGGAGGCCCGGTTCAATGGCTAAGAAGCAGGAAAAGACGGTCGAGATTCGCCACTACGACGTGGTTCTCGGACCCCACATCACCGAAAAGTCGACCATGGCGGCCGAGCATAATGCGGTGGTCTTCAAGGTCGCCAACAAGGCGTCCAAGCCGCAGATCAAGGCCGCGGTCGAGGCTCTGTTCGGGGTCACCGTCATCGGCGTCAATACGCTGGTGACCAAGGGCAAGACCAAGAAATGGAAGGGCACGCCCTACCGCCGCTCGGACATGAAGAAGGCGATCGTCCGCCTGGCCGAAGGTCAGTCGATCGACATCACCGAAGGGGTCAAGGCGTAATGGCTCTCAAGCAATATAAACCGACGTCGCCTTCGCGCCGCGGACTGATCCTCGTCGACAAGTCGGCGCTGTGGAAGGGCAAGCCCGTCAAGTCGCTGACCGAGGGCAAGTCCAAGACCGGCGGCCGCAACAACAAGGGTCACGTGACCTCGCGCGGGATCGGCGGCGGGCACAAGCAGCGCTATCGGATCATCGATTTCAAGCGCCGCACGTGGGACGTAACCGGGACCGTCGAGCGGCTCGAGTACGACCCCAATCGCTCGGCGTTCATCGCGCTCATCTCTTATGAGGGCGGCGAGCAGGCCTATATCATCGCTCCGCAGCGCCTCGCTCCGGGTGACAAGGTCATCGCCGGCAAGAAGGTCGACGTGAAGCCCGGCAACGCGATGGAGATCGGCCAGATGCCGGTCGGCACCATCGTCCACAACGTCGAGATGAAACCCGGCAAGGGCGGTCAGATCGCCCGCGCCGCGGGCACCTATGTGCAGGTCGTCGGCCGCGATCGCGGAATGGTCATCGTTCGCCTCAACTCGGGCGAGCAGCGCTATATCCGCTCCGACTGCATGGCGAGCGTCGGCGCGGTCTCGAACCCCGACAACGCCAACCAGACGCTGGCCAAGGCCGGCCGCACCCGCTGGATGGGCAAGCGCCCGCTGACCCGCGGCGTCGCCAAGAACCCGGTCGACCATCCGCACGGCGGTGGCGAAGGCCGGACCTCGGGCGGCCGTCACCCGGTCACCCCGTGGGGCAAGCCGACCAAGGGCGCCCGCACCCGCAACAACAAGCAGACCGACAAGTTCATCATTCGGTCGCGCCACGCGAGGAAGAAGTAATGGCTCGTTCCATCTGGAAAGGCCCGTTCGTCGAGCTGTCGCTGCTCAAGAAGGCGGAGACGGCTCAGGACAAGGGCGGTCGCACGCCGATCAAGACCTGGTCGCGCCGTTCGACGATCCTGCCGCAGTTCGTCGGCCTGACCTTCAATGTCTACAACGGTCGCAAGTTCGTGCCGGTGTCGGTCAATGAGGACATGGTCGGGATGAAGCTCGGCGAGTTCGCCCCGACGCGCACCTTCTTCGGCCACGCCTCGGACAAGAAGGGCAAGCGCTGATGAGCAAGCCAGTATCCCCCCGCCGCGTCGGCGACAAAGAAGCGCTCGCGATCGGCAACACCATTCGCGGGTCGGCGCAGAAGCTCAACCTCGTCGCGCAGATGATCCGCGGCAAGAAGGTCGAGCAGGCGCTCAACATTCTGAAGTTCAGCCCCAAGGGCATGGCCGACGACGTCTACAAGGTGCTCGCCTCCGCGGTCGCCAATGCCGAGAACAATCATAACCTCGACGTCGACGCTTTGGTCGTTGCCGAGGCGAGCGTCGGCAAGTCGATCTCGATGAAGCGCTTCAACACCCGCGCGCGGGGCCGTTCGGCGCGGATCGTCAAGCCGTTCAGCCGCCTCCGGGTCGTCGTTCGCGAGCAGGAAGAAGCGTAATGGGTCAGAAATCCTCTCCGGTCGGGCTTCGGCTGCAGATCAACCGTACCTGGGACAGCCGCTGGTTCGCGGAAGGCCAGGATTACGGCCGGCTGCTTCTCGAAGACCTCAAGATGCGCAAGTTCATCCTCGCCAAGCTGCCCCAGGCGGCGATCTCGAAGGTGGTGATCGAGCGTCCGGCCAAGATCTGCCGCGTCTCGATCTATGCCGCCCGCCCGGGCGTGATCATCGGCAAGAAGGGCGCCGACATCGAGAAGCTCAAGCAAGAGCTGTCGAAGATGACGGCGTCGGACGTGAGCCTCAACATCGTCGAGATCCGCAAGCCCGAGATCGACGCCAAGCTCGTCGCGCAGGGCGTCGCCGATCAGCTCGAGCGCCGCATCGCCTTCCGCCGCGCGATGAAGCGCGCCGTCCAGTCCGCCCTGCGCCTTGGCGCGGAGGGCATCCGGATCACTTGCGCCGGCCGTCTCGGCGGCGCGGAAATCGCGCGCACCGAATGGTATCGCGAGGGCCGGGTGCCGCTGCACACGCTGCGCGGCAACGTCGATTATGCCGAGGCCGAGGCCCACACCGCTGATGGCGTGTGCGGGGTCAAGGTCTGGGTCTTCAAGGGTGAAATCCTGGGTCACGATCCGATGGCTCAGGACCGGCTGATGATGGAGGCTCAGACCTCCGGCGTCCGTCCGGCCCGCGAAGAACGCGGCAACCGGTAAGCGCTAGGAAAAGAGACAGATCATGCTGCAACCCAAGCGCACCAAGTTCCGCAAGGCCTTCAAGGGCCGCATCCATGGCAAGGCGAAGGGTGGGACCGAATTGAACTTCGGCGCCTTCGGCCTCAAGGCGATGGAGCCCGAGCGGATTACCGCGCGCCAGATCGAGGCGGCCCGCCGCGCGATCACGCGCCACATCAAGCGCTCGGGGCGCCTTTGGATCCGCATCTTCCCGGACGTTCCGGTGAGCTCGAAGCCCGCCGAAGTCCGCATGGGCTCGGGCAAGGGCAGCCCCGAATTCTGGGTCGCCCGGGTGAAGCCTGGACGGATCCTGTTCGAGCTCGACGGCGTTCCCGGACCGCTCGCCAAGACCGCGTTCGAGCGCGCCGCGGAGAAGCTTCCGATCAAGACCAAGGTCGTCGCCCGCCTCGGCGAGACGCTGGTCGAAGAGGAAAAGTAAGATGGCCGGTATCGAAGACCTGAAACAGAAGAGCGACGACCAGCTGCACGAGCAGCTCGGCGAGCTCAAGCGCGAGCAGTTCAACCTGCGCTTCCAGGCGGCGACCAACCAGCTCGAAAAGCCGAGCCGGGTGCGTGTCGTCCGCCGCACGATCGCGCGCATCAAGACGCTCCAGAACGGTCGCGCCAAGACGCAGGCCGCTGGCCAGGGAGAGAAGCAAGATGCCTAAGCGCGTCCTCAGCGGCACCGTGGTGTCGGACAAAGGCGAGAAGACCGTGGTGGTCCGCGTCGAGCGGCGGGTGAAGCACCCGCTGTACGGCAAGATCATCAAGCTCTCGAAGAAGTATCACGCCCACGACGAGGGCAACGCCTACAAGGCGGGGGAACAGGTTCGCATCGAGGAATGCGCGCCGATCTCCAAGCTCAAGACGTGGACCGTCCTCGACCGCATCGGCGCCGCCAAGGCCGCCGAGGTCGAGATTACGGAAACCGATCTCAGGCCGAAGCCGGACGCCGAGCCCAAGGGCTCCAAGCCGGCCAAGGACTCCAAGACCGAAGCCAAGGGCAAAGCCGACAAGGCCGAGTCCGAAGCGGCCGAAGCATAAGGAAGGACTGAACCAATGATCCAGATGCAGTCCAACCTCGAGGTTGCCGACAACAGCGGGGCCAAGCGCGTCCAGTGCATCAAGGTGCTGGGCGGCTCGAAGCGTCGCACCGCGGGCGTCGGCGACATCATCGTCGTCTCCGTCAAGGAGGCCGCTCCGCGCGGCAAGGTCAAGAAGGGCGACGTTCACCGCGCGGTGATCGTTCGTACCGCCAAGGACATCCGCCGTCCCGACGGCTCGGTCATCCGCTTCGATTCGAACGCCGCGGTGCTGGTCAACAAGAACGAGGAGCCGATCGGCACCCGTATCTTTGGCCCGGTCGTGCGCGAGCTTCGTGCGCGCAAGCACATGAAGATCGTCAGCCTTGCGCCGGAGGTGCTCTAACCATGGCCGCTGCTAAGATCCGCAAGGGCGACACGGTCGTGATCCTCACCGGCAAGGACAAGGGCAAGACGGGTGAAGTCATCCGCTCGATCCCCAAGGACATGAAGGTCGTCGTCAAGGGCGTGAACGTCCACGCGCGCCACCGCAAGGCGAGCCAGACCAATCCGCAGGGCGGGATCGATCGCATTGAAGCGCCGCTCCACGTCTCCAACGTCGCGGTCGCCGACCCTAAAAGCGGCAAGGCCACCCGCGTCCGCTTCGAGGAGCGCGACGGCAAGAAAGTCCGCGTCGCCGCCAAGTCAGGGGAATTGATCCATGGCTGACGAACCCAAGATCGAGGAGGGCCAGGTGCCCGAAGACAAGCAGGCCGCTGAGGCCCAGGCCGAGCCCAAGACGGAAGCCAAGCCGGCTGAGCCGGAGGCGGAGGCCAAGAAGGCTGAGCCGAAGGCGGCGGCCAAGAAGGCCGAGCCCAAGGCCGCCAAACAAGCCTCGAAGCCGACCGACTATGCGCCGCGCCTCAAGAGCGATTACGAGGAGCGCATCGTCAAGGCGATGATCGAGAAGTTCGGCTACAAGAACCGGCTCGAAGTTCCGCGCCTCGGCAAGATCGTGCTCAACATGGGCGTCGGCGAAGCGACTCAGGACAAGAAGAAGGTCGAGACCGCCGCCGCCGAGATGGAGAAGATCGCCGGCCAGAAGCCGGTCATCGCCAAGGCCAAGACGTCGATCGCCCAGTTCAAACTGCGCGAAGGCATGCCGATTGGCTGCAAGGTCACCTTGCGCCGCGACCGCATGTACGAATTTCTCGACCGGCTGGTGACGATCGCTCTGCCGCGCGTGCGCGATTTCCGCGGGCTCAATCCCAAGTCGTTCGACGGCCGTGGCAATTACGCCATGGGCCTCAAGGAACAGATCATTTTCCCCGAGATCAACTACGATCAGATCGATCAGGTCCGGGGCATGGACGTCATCATCACCACCACCGCGAAGACGGATGAAGAGGCGCGCGAGCTGCTGCGCCTGTTCAACTTCCCTTTCCCGGCGGACGAACAGAAAGAGGCCGCGTAAGCGGCGCTTGCCCTCCCGCCTCGGCGGTTTCGGCGCACAAGGAAAGAGAACTTAAGTCATGGCGAAACTGAGTTCCATTAACAAGAACGAGCGGCGCAAGAAGCTCGTTCTGAAATACGCGTCGAAATACGCGAAACTGCGGGAGATCGCGGACGACGAAACGCGCGACGAGACCGAGCGTCTGATGGCGCGGCTGAAAATGGCCGAGCTGCCGCGCAACGGCAATCCGACCCGGGTTCGCAATCGCTGCGAACTGACCGGTCGAAGCCGTGCTTATTATCGCAAGTTCCGCCTGTCGCGGATCATGCTCCGGGACTTGGCCAACAAAGGCCTGATCCCGGGTGTCACAAAGTCGAGCTGGTAAGGGCTGCGAATGGCGATGACCGATCCACTGGGTGATATGCTCACCCGCATCCGCAACGGCCAGCAGGCGCGCAAGGATTCGATCCTGACGCCGGCGTCGAAGCTTCGCGCCTATGTGCTCGATGTGCTTCAGCGCGAGGGCTATATTCGCGGCTATTCCGAAGAGCAGCTGGCGGGCCAGAAGGGCCTGCGCGTCGAGCTCAAATATTTCGAGGGCCAGCCCGCGATCCAGCATCTGGCGCGCGTGTCGAAGCCTGGCCGCCGGGTCTATTCGGGCAGCAAGGAGCTGCCGCACATCCGCAACGGTCTGGGCACGATCATCGTGTCGACTCCGCGCGGCGTGCTCAGCGACGCCGAGGCGCGCGAGCAGAATGTCGGCGGCGAAGTCCTGGCGGAGGTGTTCTAGAATGTCCCGGATTGGAAAACGCGCGGTGGCGCTGCCTTCGGGCGTGTCGGCCACCACCGAGGGGCAGATCCTCTCGGTCAAGGGGCCCAAGGGCAGCCTCGCGCTGCAGATGCGCGACGAAATCGCTTACGAGATCGGCGACGACGGAATCCTGGTCAAGCCGGCCAACGAGACCAAGCAGGCGCGCGCCTTCTGGGGCATGCAGCGCACGCTGGTGCAGAACCTCGTCACCGGGGTTAGCGAGGGCTTCACCAAGGTGCTCGAGATCACCGGCGTCGGCTATCGCGCCCAGGCGCAGGGCCGCAACCTGCGCCTTCAGCTCGGCTATAGCCACGACGTCAACTTCCCGGTGCCCGAGGGCGTCGAAGTCAAAACTCCGGACCAGAATACGGTCGAGATCAGCGGCATCGACAAGCAGAAGGTCGGCCAGGTCGCGGCCGAAATCCGCCGCTGGCGCAAGCCCGAGCCGTACAAGGGCAAGGGCATCAAGTACCGCGGCGAGTTCATCTTCCGCAAAGAAGGCAAGAAGAAATAGCCATGGCCATTCTCTCTCTTTTCGACCGCCGCCGCCGCCGTGTTCGCACGGCGCTGAAGGCGCGCGCTTCGGGCAAGCCGCGTTTGTCGGTCCATCGTTCGGGCCGCCACATCTATGCACAGGTAATCGACGACAAAGCGGGCAAGACGCTCGCTTCGGCCTCGACCCTGGACAAGGATTTGAAGGGCAAGACCGGCGCGACCCGCGACGGCGCGGCCCAGGTCGGCAAGGCGCTCGCCGAGCGGGCCAAAAAGGCCGGCGTGAGCAAGGTCGTGTTCGATCGTGGCGGCTTTCTTTTCCATGGTCGTGTGAAGGCGCTCGCCGACGCTGCCCGCGAAGGCGGACTGGAGTTCTAAATGGCTGACGAGAAGAAAAACGACGCGACTGGCGAGCAGCCCGAAACACCGGCTCCCGCAACGGCAGCGGAGCAGCCCGCCGAGGCTGCGCCGGTGGCTGAAGCGCCGGTTTCCGAAGCACCCGTGGCTGACGCTCCGGCGGCAGAGGCCCCCGTGGCCGAAGCTCCCGTTGCTGAAGCTCCTGTTGCCGAGGCTCCGGTGGCTGAAGTCGCTGCCGAAGCTCCCGCTGCACCGGCCGAGCCGGCTCGCCCTGCACCCCGCGACGATCGCGGACCCCCGCGTGGACGCGGCGGCGGACGTGGCGGCCGCGATGGTGGCGGCGGCGGACGTGGCCGTGGCGGCGATCGCCGTGACGGCCGACGTGGCCGCGGAGGCGACGACGATGGCGGCGAGGAGCTGATCGAAAAGCTCGTCCACATCAACCGCGTGTCCAAGACTGTGAAGGGCGGCAAGCGCTTCGGCTTCGCCGCTTTGGTCGTGGTCGGCGACGGCAAGGGCCGCGCTGGCTTCGGCCACGGCAAGGCGCGCGAAGTGCCGGAAGCCATCTCCAAGGCGACCGCGGCGGCCAAGAAGTCGATGGTCCGCGTTCCGTTGAAGGACGGTCGCACGCTGCACCATGACGGCCTCGGCCATTTCGGCGCCGGACGGGTGACCATCCGCACGGCTCCGGCCGGAACCGGGATCATTGCCGGCGGCCCGATGCGCGCCGTGTTCGAAAGTCTTGGCGTCCACGACGTGGTCACCAAGTCGGTCGGCACGTCGAACCCCTACAACATGATCCGAGCGACCTTCGAGGCCTTGAAGGACCAGACGAGCCCGCGCTCGGTGGCCCAGCGCCGCGGCAAGAAGATCGCCGATCTCCTCGGCCGTGGCGGCGCCAGCCCCGCGGAAGCCGAGGCCATGGCCGAAGCGGTCGCGGAGTAAGCGATATGGCAAAGATCAAGATCACCCAGACCGGATCCCCGATCCGTCGCGACAAGACCCAGCGTGCGACGCTTGTCGGGCTCGGACTCAACAAGATGCACCGCACCGTCGAGGTCGAGGAAACCCCCGAGGTTGCCGGCCAGGTCAAGAAATTGCAGCATCTGCTCAGCGTCGAGCGATAAAATAATGATTGTTCCCCGGCGAAGGCCGGTGCCCAGGCGGCGCACTCGCGCCGTTATTATCTAGGACTGGACCCCGGCCTTCGCCGGGGAACTGCGCGACAAAAGCGAAAGCGAGTGCACGACATGAAACTGAACGAAATTCGCGACAACAAGGGCGCCCGCAAGGGCCGCATGCGCGTCGGACGCGGCATCGGCTCGGGTAAGGGCAAGACCGCCGGGCGTGGCCAGAAGGGCCAGACCAGCCGCTCGGGCGTCTCCATCTTCGGCTTCGAAGGCGGGCAGATGCCGCTCCACATGCGGCTCCCGAAGCGTGGCTTCAACAACATCTTCGCCAAGGATTTCGCCGAGGTGAATTTGGGCGCGATCCAGAAACTGATCGATGCCAAGGCGCTCGACGCCAAGGGCACGCTCGACCATGCGGCGCTCAAGGCCGTCGGCCTGGCGCGCGGCGGCAAAGACGGCGTGCGCGTGCTCGGCAAGGGCGAACTGACGTCCAAGCTCAGCCTCAAGGTTGCCGGCGTGTCCAAGGGCGCGCGCGAGGCGATCGAAAAGGCCGGTGGTTCGGTCGAAATCATCGCGGCGCGCAACCCGGCGGAACTCGCCGCGGCCAAGAAGGGCAAGGCGCGCCTCGCCCGGATCGCGATCAAGGACGAGAAGAACGCCGCGAAGAAGGCCTGACATCGGGCGCTGCGTCACTATATAGCGTCTCAATCCCGCTCGTCCTGAGTAGGGACTGAGCCTGGCGAAGGCCCGTATCGAAGGACCGTCCTTCGATACGCCGCTTCGGCTTCGCTCAGCGGCTACTCAGGATGAGCGGTTCAATTTTCGAGGACCACGCAATCCATGGCATCCGCAGCGGAACAGATGGCGTCAAGCATCAGCCTGGCGAATTTCGCCAAGGCGACCGAGCTCAAGAAGCGCCTGTGGTTCACCCTCGGCGCGCTGGTGCTGTTCCGCTTGCTGTCGTTCGTGCCTGTGCCGGGCATCGATCCGGTGGCGATGCAGGCGCTCTACCAGACCCAGGCCGGCGGAATTCTCGACGTCTTCAACACTTTTTCGGGTGGTGCGCTGGCGCGCTTTTCGATCATCGCGCTGGGCGTCATGCCCTACATCACCGCCTCGATCGTGGTTCAGCTCGGCTCTACGCTCTACGGCCCGTGGCAGACGCTGAAAAAAGAAGGCGAGACAGGCCGCAAGCGGCTTAACCAGTATACTCGCTACCTCACCGTCGCGATCACTTTGGTCCAGGGCTATCTAGCCATTCGCGGACTTGAATCGCAATCGGTCCGCCAGGCGATCGGTGCGGTGGTCCAGCCAGGCATCCTGTTCCAGATCACCGGCACCGTCAGCCTCGTCGGCGGCACCTTGTTCCTGATGTGGATCGGCGAGCAGGTGACCAGCCGCGGCATCGGCAATGGTGTGTCGCTGATCATTATGGCCGGCATCGTCGCGGGTCTCCCGCAAGCGGTGGTCCAGCTGCTCGAGGGCAGCCGCACCGGGACCATGAGCCCGGTGCTGGTGATCGGCGTCGTCGTGCTCACCATCATCCTGATCCTGTTCATCTGTTTCATGGAGCGGGCGCAGCGACGGGTGCTGATCCAATATCCCAAGCGGCAGACGGTGCGGGGGATGCAGCAGGAGCGCAGCCACCTGCCGATCAAGATCAACACCGCGGGCGTCATTCCGCCGATCTTCGCCTCGTCGCTGCTGATGCTTCCGCTGACCGTGATCCAGTGGGCCGGAGGAAGTGCGGTAGCGGGTTCAGGCACGAGTGACTGGCTGATCACGCTCAGCACCTATCTCCAGCATGGATCGGCGCTTTATCTCCTGCTCTACGGAGTGGGCATCGCCTTCTTCTGCTTCTTTTACACCTCGGTGCAGTTCAACAGCGAAGAGACGGCCGATAACCTCAAGCGCCACGGCGGCTTCATTCCCGGCATTCGACCCGGCAAAGCGACCGAGCATTATTTCGACTATGTACTCAACCGTATTACGGTCATCGGAGCGGCCTATCTGGTTGCCATCTGCCTCGTCCCCGAAATCCTGGTGTCGCAGGCGGGACTGAACTTCGCGCTCGGCGGAACCAGCCTGCTCATCGTCGTCAACGTGACCATGGACACGGTAAGTCAGATCCAAAGCCACTTGATCGCGCATCAATATGGCGATCTGATCAAGAAGGCGAAGCTCAAAACGACTCCGCGCCGTCGGTAAGGGCGCCTCTGTAGGGTACCGGGGGAGGGCCGCGACGTGTTGAACATCATCCTGCTGGGCGCGCCAGGCGCGGGGAAGGGCACGCAAGCTTCGCGGCTGCGCGAAACTCGCGGCATGGTCCAGCTGTCGACCGGCGACATGCTGCGCGCCGCGGTCGCCGCGAAAACCGCGCTCGGTCTCGAAGCCAAAGGCGTGATGGACGCGGGCGAGCTGGTCTCCGATTCGATCGTCAACCGGTTGATCGACGAGAATCTCGATTCGCTCGACCCGGCGCAGGGCGTGATCTTCGACGGTTATCCTCGCACCCTTGAACAGGCGGTATCGCTCAACAATCTGCTCGCCGCGCACGGCCGCTCGCTCGATCACGTGGTCGAGCTCGTCGTTGACGAAGACGAGCTGGTCAAGCGCATCGTCGGCCGCTTCACCTGCGAGCGCTGCAAGACGCCCTATCACCACAGCCTCAAGCCGACGCGGGTGCCCGGCGTCTGCGATGTCTGCGGCTGGACGGTGTTCGTCGAGCGCCCCGACGACAATGAGGCGACGGTACGCACGCGAATGGCCGAATATCGCGCCAAGACCGCGCCGATCCTGCCTTATTACGAGGCGCGCGGGCAGGTCCGGAAGGTCGACGGCATGGCGTCGGTCGAACAGGTCGCGGCACAGATCGACGCGATCCTGGGTTAGGGCCTAGCTACCAGCCGACTTTGCAAACCCGACGGGGCAGACCATTTCGGTCATCGTTTAAGGATGGTGGAGGGCGCAATGACGATATTACTGTGGCTGGCGGCGGCAACCGCAGATCCGGGGACGGTTGCGAAGGCAATTCAGCCGGCGCCACTGAACGCGGTCGAAGACAAGATCGTCTGCAAAAGCGAGCGCTTCGTCGGCTCGCATCTCTCCCAGCGTATTTGCAAGCCCAAGAGCGATTGGGAAATCGGGAAGAAGGACGCCAAGGAAGCGTTGCGGAGCATGAAATTGAGAGTTGTCACAAAAAAGGGCGGTAACTAGACCCGGCAGCGGTCAGATGCCCAAGGCTCGGCGACTTGGTCGCAAGGTGGTCGACACTTGGCCCTCGAGCCGCACAGGCCCCCAAATTTTCGACCAACGGATTTGTAATCTCGCCTCTCTAAGCTAGTCCTAAGCCTCGGTTTTAGCTTGAGTGGAGGATGTCATGTCGGTCTTGCTTTGGTTGGCGGCGGGCGCGAGTTTAGGGGCCATTGCGCAGGCGCCCGTGGCGGCTCCGGTGATGGCAGTCGAGGACAAGATCGTGTGCAAGAGCGAGCGGTTCGTCGGCTCTCATCTGTCCGAGCGAATCTGCAAGCCCAAGAGCGAATGGGAAACCGGCAAGAAGAGCGCCAAGGAGGCGCTTCAGCGCCGGCGGATGATCAATATTCCGGAACGCAATGAAGGCGGCAGCGCTATGCCCCCGCCGCCGTCCGCAAGGTAATGAAGCTATAGGGCGGCGTTCCATCGGCCGCCCGATGGTCCTCGCGATGGGTCTCGACCCACGCGCCTGACTGGCGCGGGTCGGGAATCGCCGTTTCGCCGTCGAAATCGGCGGCCACCTCGGTCAGTTCGATCCGGGTTGCGAGCGGGAGGAACAGTGCGAATATCTCCGCGCCGCCGAGGACCGACAGGCGTTCGCCGCCGACCGCGGCAAGCGCTTCCTCGACATCATGGACAATTTCCGCTCCGTCCGCACTCCAGCCGCGGTTGCGGGTGAGGACAATGTGCCGGCGTCCGGGAAGCAGGCCCGGGAGGCTCTCGAACGTCTTGCGCCCCATCACCATCGCGCTGCCCATGGTGAGCGCCTTGAAGCGCTTGAGGTCGGCGGGAATGTGCCACGGCAATTGGTTGTCCTTGCCGATCGTCCCGTTGCGGGCGCGGGCGACGACGATGACGATTTCCGATGGCATGGCCCGACCTTAGAAGAGCCGCTATTCGGGGTCCATGGACGCAATTGCCGCAATGCTCGACGAACTGGCGCCGATCCTCGGACCGGCGGGTCTGGTCACCGATCGCGCGACGATCGAACCGTGGCTGAGCGATTGGCGCGGCCGTGTGCATGGCGCGGCACGGGCGATCCTGGCGCCGCAATCGACCGCGGAGGTCGCGGCGGTCGTGGGGCTTGCAGCCAGGCACAAAGTGCCGCTGGTGCCGCAGGGCGGAAACACCGGGATGGTCGCGGGCGCGACTCCGCCGGGCGATGGCTCGGCCGTCATCCTGTCGCTGCGGCGGATGAACCGGATCCGGAGCATCGACCCAAGGGCGCGGGTCGCGGTTGCTGAAGCTGGCGTCATCCTCGAGACTCTTCATCTCGCCGCGGCCGAGCACGGCCTGCGCTTCCCGTTGACCATCGGATCGCGCGGCAGCTGCACCATCGGCGGGCTCGCCGCCACCAACGCGGGAGGCACGCAGGTCCTGCGCTTTGGGATGATGCGCGCGCTGGTCGCCGGGGTCGAGGCGGTGCTTCCCGACGGCTCGATCCACGACGGCCTCAAGGGCCTCAAAAAGGACAACCGCGGCTACAGTCTCGATCAATTGCTGATCGGCTCGGAAGGGACGCTTGGAGTGATCACCGCGGTCGCTTTGCGCCTGGTCCCGGCGGTCGCCGAACGCTGCGTTGCGTGGACAGGGACCGACAGTCCGGAGCAGGCGCTGGCGTTGCTGCGCTTCCTCGAGGCGCGGACCGGCGCGGTCGAGGGGTTTGAGCTCGTACCCGACGATTCGCTCGCGCTGGTTCTGCGGCATATTCCGGGGACTCGCGCACCGCTGAGTGGGGCACACGGCTGGCACGTGCTGATCGAAGCGACCAGCGGGGAACCCGAAAGCGGCCTCGCCGAAGCAGTCGAAACCTGGCTCGGCCAAGCGATGACGGAGGGCCTGATCGCCGACGCCACGATCGCCGCCAACGAGGCTCAGGCCGAGGCGATGTGGAAGCTGCGCGACGCAATCTCGGAGGCGGAGCGCTCGGAAGGCCAGACCCTGGCCCACGACATTTCGGTCGCGGTCGACGCGATGCCGGCTTTCATCGCGGCGGCCAGGGCGGAGGTCGAGCGCGCCTTTCCGGGCACGATCGCCAGCGCCTTCGGGCATCTGGGCGACGGCAACGTCCACTTCCATGTCCGCGCTGGAAAGCGGAGCGGGGAGGGCTTCTACGGCGAGGAAGGCGCCGCGATCACCCGTCTCGTCGACGATCTCGTCACCGCCGCGGGCGGCTCGATCTCGGCCGAACACGGCATCGGCCAATTGAAACGCGACGAGTTCGCGCGACTCGCGCCACCGGGCCGGATCGCCGCCCTGCGCGCGATCAAGCAAGCGCTCGACCCGCTCGGCATCATGAACCCCGGAAAACTCGTTCCTTAGCCGTCAGCGCGGGTCGCTTGCGCCCGCCGCATCATCATAGATCGCACGGTCGTCGGCCGGCATCAGCGCCATGGTCGCGATCGCGCCCGCCGCCGCGCCGAGCAGGAACACGCCGATGATCGGCCCATATTTGCCCAGCCGCCGCTCGCCCTCACCGAGCTCTTCGCCTGCCCGCTTCATGTCGTCACGCAGATCGCTCATCGTTCTTCCCTTCCAGTTAATTGTTCGCCGCGAACCAGATGACATGGCGCGGGCCCTTGCCGTTGGCGCGGGCGGCGAGCGCGATTTCGTCGACCGCGAAGCCGGCATCGCTCAGGCGCCGCGTGAAATGGCGGTCGGGCGCGGCCGACCACACGGCGAGGATTCCGCCGGGCCGAAGCGCCGCCTTGGCCGCCGCCAGTCCCCGCGCCGAATATAATCGGTCGTTGGCGTCGCGGGTCAGGCCGTCGGGGCCATTGTCGACATCGAGCAGGATCGCATCATAATTACCGCCCGCCGCGATCGCGGTCGCGACGTCGCCAATCTCCAGCATGACCCGCGGGTCGTCGAGGCAATCGCCGGTCAGCGCCGCCATGTCATGCCTCGCCCAGGCAATGATTTCGGGGACCAGTTCGACGACCGTTGCCTTACCCGTCGCAGACAGCACTCCCAGCGCCGCGCGCAATGTGAACCCCATCCCGTAGCCGCCGATCAGCACATGCGCGTCGGGCTTGCCCAGGCGATCGAGCGTCATCGTCGCCAGCGCTTCCTCCGACCCACTCATCCGGCTGTTCATCAGCTCGTTGCGGTCGAGCACGATCATGAAGTCCGCGCCCCGGCGGAACAGCCGCAGCTCCTCGCCGCCGCCGGGGACGATCGCGGTGCCAAGCAATTCACGCGAGATCATTGATTTGCCTCATGTTGAATGGCGCGCCCGGCAGGAGTCGAACCTGCGACCTCATGCTTAGAAGGCACGTGCTCTATCCAACTGAGCTACGGGCGCGCACGCTCCGGGGCATAACGTGATTTGACCGGTCACGGAACCGCGCTAGCAAGAGGCAGGGAGGGGCGATGAAACCGAAGCAAATCGACGCGCCGCGGCTCAAGGGACGCGATTTCGAATATTATGATTTCGTGATGGCGGCGTTCGTCGCCATCCTGCTGCTGTCCAATGTGCTCGGCGCGGGGAAGATTGCCAGCGTGACCCTGCCGGGGATCGGGCCGTGGCCGTTCGGGGCGGGGATCCTGTTCTTTCCCTTGTCCTATGTCATCGGCGACGTGCTGACCGAGGTCTATGGCTTTGCCCGCGCCCGGCGCTGCATCTGGGCCGGGTTTGCGGGCCTGCTGTTCATGGCGCTGATGAGCTGGGTGGTGGTCGCGCTTCCGCCGCACGAGAGCTGGACCGGGCAGGCGGCGTACGAGAGCGTGTTCGGCCAGGTGCCGCGGATCGTGTTCGCCTCGATCGTCGCGTTCTGGTGCGGCGAATTCGTCAACAGCTACGTCCTCGCGCGAATGAAAATCTGGACCGCGGGCAAGAAATTGTGGACCCGCACGATCGGCTCGACCGTGCTCGGCCAGGGCGTCGACAGCCTGCTGTTTTATCCCCTCGCCTTCCTCGGCGTGTTCGAGACCCGGACGGTGGTGATGCTGATGGCCACCCAATGGGTGCTCAAGGTCGCGTGGGAAGTGCTGCTGACCCCGGTCACCTACGCGGTCGTCGGCTGGCTCAAGCGCAAGGAAGGCGTCGACGTGTTCGACCGCGGCACCGACTTCACCCCGTTCCGCGCCGACGTTTAGGCCAGCACTTTCTCCACCAGCCCCTCGAACAACCGCCGTCCGTCCGTCCCGCCGTGCGCGGGTTCGATCACGCGCTCGGGGTGCGGCATCATGCCGAGCACGTTGCCGGCGTCGTTGAGGATGGCGGCGATGTTGCGGGCCGAGCCGTTGACCTCCTCGAGGTAGCGCAAGGCGACGCGGCCATTGCCTTCGAGCCGGTCGAGCGTTTCCGTATCGGCCTGATAATTGCCGTCGTGGTGGGCGACCGGGAGGAGGATTTCCTCGCCATTCTCATAGCCCCCAGTGAACAGGCTTTGGCTGTTTTCGACCTTGAGCCGGACCGGGCGGCAGACGAAGTGCAATCCCGCGTTGCGCATCAGAGCGCCGGGGAGGAGACCGGTTTCGGTCAGCACCTGAAAGCCGTTGCAGATGCCGAGCACCGGCACCCCGCGGCCCGCGGCATCGGCGACGGCGCGCATGATCGGCGACCGCGCCGCCATCGCGCCCGAGCGGAGATAATCGCCGTAGGAAAAGCCGCCGGGAATGCCGATGAAATCGGTGCCCGCGGGAAGCTCGGTATCGCGGTGCCAGACCATCGCCGGCTTGTTGCCGGTGATTTGCTCGATCGCCACCGCCAGGTCGCGGTCGCAGTTCGAACCGGGAAAGACGATGACCGCGCTCTTCATGCGTTTTCGAGCCGCTCAATCCGGAAATTCTCGATGACGGTGTTGGCCAATAGCTTGCGGCACATGTCCTCGATGTCCGCGTCCTTGGTGCCCTCGGCGAGGTCGAGCTCGATCAATTTGCCGGCGCGGACGTCGTTGACTCCGGCAAAGCCGAGGCCCGCCAATGCATGGTGGATGGCCTTGCCCTGCGGGTCGAGGACTCCGTTTTTGAGAGTAATGAACACGCGCGCTTTCATGGGCTCTGCCTGTGGCTGCGGGGGTTCGCGGCGCTATGACGCGATGCGGGTGAGGGGGCAAGGGCGGGTGAAAGTTTCGACCTAATATCCGCTCATCGCCGCGACCCGCTCGCGGTGGTAATAGAGGTCGCCGAACAATTCCTCGAGCACTGCGGCGCGCTTCATGAAGAGGCCCGAGTCATGCTCGTCGGTCATGCCGATGCCGCCGTGCATCTGGACGCCCTCGCGGGTCGCGAGGTTCGCGACGTCGGCGGCCTTGGCCTTGGCGACCGCGACGAACAACGGCGCGCGCTCGTCGCCCGAATCGAGACATTGCGCCGCCTTGAGCGCGGCGGCGCGGGCGATCTCGATTTCGCCATAGAGATGCGCGGCGCGGTGCTGGAGCGCCTGGAACTCGCCGATCGCGCGGCCGAATTGCTTGCGCTGGCTCAAATAATCGACGGTCATCGCGGAAATTCCGGCGGCGACCCCGACCAGCTCCGCCGCCGCCCCGGCGCGGCCGGCATCGAGCGCGCGGTTGAGGGGGGGCAGGCCGCCATCGATCTCGCCGATCACCGCGTCGGCGTCGAGCGCGACATCGTCGAAGCGCAGTCGCGCGGCCTTCGACCCGTCGACCAATGCGACATTCTCGGTCGCCGCAGCGCCCTTTGGCACCGCGAACAGGGTGATGCCGTTCTCGGTCCGCGCGGCGGTGACGATCATGTCGGCCGAGGCACCCTGGACCACGAATTGCTTGGCGCCGTTGAGGACGAAGCCGTTGCCCTGTCTTTTGGCCTGGAGCGCGATCGCTTCGGGGTTGTGCCGCGGTCCCTCGTCGACCGCCAGTGCCAGCACCGCCTCGCCCGAGAGGATGCACGGATACCAGGCTTCGGCTTGCGCGGTGCCCGCGATCGCCCGCGCCGCGACCACCGCGGTCATCAGGAACGGCGAGGGGGTGAGGTTGCGGCCGACCTCCTCGAGGATCAGCGCCGCCTCGGTGGCGCCGAGCCCGAGCCCGCCGTGGCTCTCGGGGATGGCGACCGCGCTGAGGCCGAGCTCGCCGAATTTGGTCCAGAGATCCGTTCCGAAGCCGTCGCTGCACCCCGTGTCGCGCCAGTGCCGCAGCTGCTTGGCAGGCCCGCCTTCCTCGCGGAGAAACGACGCGGCGGTCTCCTGCAGCATCTTCTGGTCGTCGGTCAGCAGGGTCATGCGCGCCCTTTCTCCCTCTCCCCTTCAGGCGAGAGGGCCGGGGAGAGGGGGAGTTCAAGCGCGGCGGCGATAGTCATCAAAACCCCACTCGGGTTGGTCCCGACTTCATGATTGGTGAAGCGCAAAACGCGATAGCCCTTGCTCTCGAGAAACACCGTTCTGTGCTCGTCATAGGCCGGTTGCGCAGTATGCGTATCGCCATCCACTTCAACAATCAGCATCCTGGGAATGCGGCAGGCGAAATCGACGATGTAACGCCCGATGACCACCTGGCGACGGAATTTCGCTCCGTCGAAACGCTTGGCGCGGAGGAGGTACCAAAGCTTCTGCTCCAGCGGTGTCTGTTCGGCTCGCAGGCGCTTGGCATGGCTGATTAGCTCCTGGTCTCGCACGACTGCCCCTCTCTCTAGCCCTCTCCCCTGAAGGGGAGAGGGAATCTTCTACGCCCCCGGCAACCTAAGGATATGCTTGGCGACGATGTTGAGCTGGATCTCGCTGGTCCCGCCCTCGATCGAATTGCCCTTCGAGCGGAGCCAGTCGCGCGGGGTGGTGCTTTCACCCCATTCGAGCGCGTCGGAGCCGCCCGCGGCCATCATCAGCGCGTTGCGGCGCTTGTTGAGCTCGGTGCCGGCATATTTCATCATCGACGGGCTCGCGGGATGTGCTTCGCCCGCCTTCCACAAAGCGGTGAAGCGCTCGCTCATCGCCGCGAAGGCGAGCGAGTCGACATCGAATGCGGCGATTTCGGCACGGAGGAGCGGGTCGGTGGGCCTCATCGCCGCGCCGAGCGAGCCGCCGCCGCCGAGCCCCATGCCGGCGATCATCTCGCGCTCGTGGCCGAGAAGATATTTGGCGACGTCCCAGCCGCGGTTCACTTCGCCGACAATCTGCGCCTTGGGCACCTTCACATCGTCGAAAAATGTCTCGCAAAAAGGCGAATTACCGCTGATCAGGAGGATTGGTTTGGTCGAGACTCCGGGGGTCGCCATGTCGAACAACAGGAAGCTGATCCCGCCCTGCTTGCTTTCGCTGGACGTGCGCACGAGGCAGAAAATCCAGTCCGATTTGTCGGCGTAGCTGGTCCACACCTTCTGGCCGTTGACCAGCCAATGGTCGCCTTTGTCTTCCGCCTTGGTCTGCAACCCCGCGAGGTCCGACCCCGCGCCCGGCTCCGAATATCCCTGGCACCAGCGGATTTCGCCGCGCGCGATCTGGGACAGATAGTGCCGCTTCTGCTCCTCGGTCCCGAAGTGGAGTAGCGCGGGACCGAGCATCGAGATGCCAAAGCTGTCGAGCGGCGACCGCGCCCCGATCCGCGCCATTTCCTGCCGCAGCACCCGCGCTTCCTCGGGCGACAATCCGCCCCCGCCATAATCCTTCGGCCATTCCGGAACCGTCCACCCGCGCTCCGCCATTGCCTCGAGCCACTGGCGCTGGGCATCCGACGCAAAGGTCCAGTTGCGCCCGCCCCAGCAAATGTCGTCCTCGGACTTGATCGGGAAGCGCATTTCGGCCGGGCAATTGGCCTCCAGCCAGGCGCTTGTGTTGGCGCGAAACGAGTCGAGATCAGCCATTTACCAGTCCCATTGCGCGCGACGAATGTTCCCAAAGTTCGCGGTGACGGCGCACTTTCGGGCTTGGTGGGCAGAGGGTTGCAACCCGAGCCGAATCGTTGCGAATTCCAAGCGCCGCCATGGCGATGAGCCAAGCACGGGAAGGCGAAGTAGGAAAGTGATTTTCCTCCAGGTTCGCCGGCGAAGGCCGGGGTCCAGGCCGGCGTCAGCCGGATGCGGCAAGTAAAGCCCTGCCGGGCTCCTGGACCCCGGCCTGCGCCGGGGAACTACGGAAAGCGCCACTTGCAAGGCTGTCAGCGGCGGCTTAGCGACGGCCTCGGAGGCCCCCCGCATGACTGACGTACTCGACAAGACCACGACCAGCCCGATTTCGACCCGCCGCCACGGCGACGTGCTCATCATCACCTCGAACAACCCGCCGGTGAACGCGCTTGGCCATGCGGTCCGGCAGGGGCTGTTCGCGGCGATCGAGGAGGCGGAAGCGGACGACGGGGTCAAGGCGGTGGTGATCATTTGCGAGGGGCAGACCTTCTTCGCCGGGGCCGATGTCTCCGAATTCGGGACGCCCAAGGCGTTCGCGCAGCCGATGCTGCCGCAGGTCGTCGATCGGATTGAAAATTGCACCAAGCCGGTGGTGGCGGCGATCCACGGCACCGCGCTCGGCGGCGGGCTCGAGGTCGCATTGGGCTGCCATTACCGCGTCGCTTTGCCGAGCGCGAAATTGGGCGTCCCAGAGGTCAAACTTGGCATCCTGCCCGGGGCCGGAGGAACCCAGCGCCTGCCGCGCGTCGCCGGCGTCGAGACAGCGCTCGAAATGGCCGCGACCGGCAGCCCGATCGGAGCCAAGCGCGCGTGCGATATGGGACTGGTCGACCGCATCGTCGAGGGCGAATTGCTGCCCCATGCGGTGGCAATGGCCGAGGAAGTGCGGGAGATCCGTCCGCTGCCCAAATCGTCCGAGCGGCAGGACAAGGTCGAGAATGTCGACCCCGCGGTGTTCGCCGATTTCCGCAAGGCGAACGCGCGCAAGTTCCGCGGCTTCGACGCTCCCGAAGCCAATATTCAGTGCATCGAGGCGGCGACCCGGACGCCGTTCGCCGAAGGGGTAGCGGTCGAGCGGACCAAGTTCATGGAATTGATGAGCGGGCTCCAGGCCAGAGCGCAGCAATATTTCTTCTTCGCCGAGCGCAAGGCGGCCAAGATCGACGGCATCGGCGAGGATGTCGTGCCGCGCCCGATCAAGCGCGTCGGGGTGATCGGCGCGGGGACGATGGGCGGCGGGATTTCGATGAATTTCCTCAGCGCCGGGATCCCGGTGACGATCGTCGAAATGGCGCAGGACGCGCTCGACCGCGGCACCGGCATCATGCGCAAGAATTACGAAGCGACCGCGGCCAAGGGGCGGATGACCGGCGAGCAGGTCGAGGCGGCGATGGGTCTGTTGACCCCCGCGCTCAAGCTCGAGGCGCTAGCCGATTGCGACCTGATCATCGAGGCGGTCTATGAGGACATGGCCGTCAAGAAGGACATTTTCGGCAAGCTCGACAAGATCTCCAAGCCGGGCGCAATCTTGGCCTCGAACACTTCCTATCTCGATGTCGACGAGATCGCGGCTTCGACCAAGCGGCCGCAGGACGTGCTCGGGATGCACTTCTTCTCGCCCGCCAACATCATGAAATTGCTCGAGGTCGTGCGCGGCGCGAAAACCGCGCCCGATGTGCTGCTGACCGCGATGCAATTGGGCAAGAAGATCAAGAAGGTCGCGGTGGTCGCGGGCGTGTGCCACGGCTTCATCGGCAACCGCATGCTGATGCCGCGGCAAATCGAGGCGACCAAATTGCTGCTCGAAGGCGCCACGCCCGAGCAGATCGACCGCGTCCATGTCGAGTTCGGGATGCCGATGGGGCCGTTCCAGATGGCCGACCTCGCGGGGGTCGACATCGGCTGGCACCGCCACAAGGACCGCATCGAAAACGTCCGCGACGCTTTGTGCAGCCTCGACCGCTGGGGGCAAAAGAAGGGCGCCGGCTTCTACGATTATGACGACAAGCGCCGACCGAGCCCATCGCCGGTGGTGCAAAAGGTGATCGAGGATTTCGCCGCCAAGCAAGGCGTCGAGCGGCGCGAGATTTCGGATCAGGAAATCATCGAGCGCACCCTCTACACGATGGTCAACGAGGGCTCGAAAATCCTCGAGGAAGGCATCGCCCAGCGCGCGAGCGATATCGATGTGGTGTGGGTCTATGGCTATGGCTGGCCGGTCTATCGCGGCGGGCCGATGTTCTGGGCCGACAGCGAGGGGCTGGCGAAGATCGTCGAGGGATTGAAGCGCCAGGAAGCGCGGATGGGCGAGGATTTCAGCTTCTCGAAACTTCTCCTCGACAAGGCCGAGAAGGGCGAAAAGTTCGGGCGCTAGACGGGACGCTCACGGGACGGGAGCAGGCTCAGCATTGCCATCGCCACCCCTGCCACGAAGGCGCTGGCGAAGAAGGCCGCGCTGCTGCCGTCGCGGTCCCATAGCCAGCCCGCGCCGAGGCTGGCGAGCAGAGTCGCGATCCCGCTGACGAACCAGAAGGCGCCGAAGCTGGTGGCGCGAAGCTCGGCCGGGGCAGAGTCGGCGATCATCCGCGAAAAGATGCCCTGGGTCAGCGCCATGTGCGCGCCCCACAACGCGACCCCCGCCGCGAGGCCCCAGTAACTGTCGGTAGCGGCGAGGACGATGTTGCCCGCGACCAGCAGCGCCATGCCCGCGATCAGGATGATGTGCGGGCTGACGCGGTCGCTCAATGATCCCGCAGGGAGCGCGAGCAGACCGAACACCAGGTTGAACAGGACCAACGTCAGCGGCGACCAGGCGGTGCTGAGCCCGACCTCCATGCCCTTGAGGATCAGGAACGCTTCGGAAAAGCGCGCGAGGGCGAACAGGAAGCCGACGGCGAGCAGGCGCTTGGTGTCCTTTGTCAGGCCGCGGAAACCGGCGAAGAATGGCTGGGATTTGGTGCTGTTGTGGTGCCGCTCGGGCTCGCGCAGGGCGAACGCTGCGAGGGCGAAGGAGGCCACCGCTGGGATCATCGCGACCCAGAAGACCGCCCGGATATCCCCCGCGAACCAGGCCATCAGCGCAATCGCCGCGAGCGGGGCGATGAATGCGCCAACGGTATCGAGCGATTGCCTCAGGCCAAAGGCGCGGCCGCGGATCTCGGCGGGGGTCTCGTCGGCAATCATCGCGTCGCGGGGCGCGCCGCGAATGCCCTTGCCGATGCGGTCGAGGAAGCGCGCCGCCATCACCGTCAAGCCGCCAGTGGCGAGCGCGAACAACGGCTTGGTCAGCGCGGCGAGCCCGTAGCCGGCGAGGATCAGCGGCTTGCGCTTGCGGCTCCGGTCGCTGAGTCGGCCCGAGCCGAGCTTGGCGAAATTGGCGGTCGCCTCCGCGATCCCGTCGATCGCCCCGAGCGCGGTCGCGGGAAGCCCCAACACGACCGTCACGAAGGCGGGCAGCAATGCGTGATAGATTTCGCTCGACAGGTCCATCAGCAGGCTGACGAAGCCGAGCACCCAGACGTTACGGGGAAGGGCGGGGCGAGCACGCATCAACGCTTCCTGAAGGCTGGCGAGAGGCAGCGCAATCCGTCGCCGATATTCAGCGCGTGGCAACTATACGACCTCTGAAAAGATTGTTACTGTGCAATCATGATGTACGGATCGAGTCCCGGCGCCGTCGCGACGCGCTTTTCCGCCATCGCCCAGGCCTATGTCGCGGACGGGCCGGCCGAGCGCGCCGACCGCGCGCGGCGCGGGCTTCTGACCGCGATCGTCGGGCGCGAGCCGGCGACCCTCAATCAGATTGCGGCGGCGGTGAAACGCGGCGCCCCGGCGGTCAGCCGTGCGGTCGATGCGCTGGTCCGGGCCGGCATGGTGGAGCGGCAACCCGATCCCGACAATCGCCGCCGGCTGGCGCTTCGACTGACCGCCGCGGGCCGCGCCGAACTCGCGACCACCGCCAAGGCCGGCAGCGCGCTCGAGCAGACCCTGGCCAAACTCGCGTCGAGCGAACTCCGGGCGATCGAGCGCGCGCTTGAGATCCTCGAGCGGGCGACGAGCCTTTAGTTTGGCGAAATCGCGCGGCCATGCGATCTTGGGCAGCGCTGTCTGGGGCTGGGGGGATGAGCAATGATCATCACGCTGATTGTCGGTGCGCTTACAATCGTTTCGCTGGCCTATGCCGCGATGCTGCTTCGGGCTGCGCACGACTCGGGCCAGATGGGCATTCGCGGCGAGGGCGTGATCGTTGGCGCGGTCACCAATTTCTTCGACACGCTGGGCATTGGTTCGTTCGCGCCGACCATCGCCTGGTTCCGCTTGCGCAAGCTGGTGCCCGATCGCCTGATCCCGATGACCATGCTGGCGGGCTTCATCCTGCCGTGCCTGCTCCAGGGCCTGGTATTCATGATCCTGCTCGGCGTGCGGGTCGATCCTTTGCTGATCCTGGCTTGTGTCATGGCGATGATCGTCGGCGGTTATTTCAGCGTCCCGCTGGCGGCGAAAGCACCGATCCATCTGATCCAGGGGATCGTCGGCAGCGCGCTCCTCCTCGCCGCATTCTTCTATTCGCTGTCCAACCTCGGGCTGATGCCCGGTGGCGGCGTCGCGACCAGCCTACCGCCGGCTTTTTTCGCGATTGCCGTGGCGCTCCATCTCCTGCTTGGGGTCCTGCTCGCCTTCGGGGTCGGCAATTACGCGCCGACGCTCGCCGTGCTCAGCATCCTGGGCCTCGATCCGCGGCTCGCATTCCCGATCATGGCAACTGCCGCGGGGATGGCGGGGGCGACCGCGGCCGCGCGCTCGCTCCACCTCGTCAAGCTCGACCTCAGGATGGCGCTCGGGCTGGCCATCGGGGCCATTCCCGCGGTTTTGATCGCGGTCTTCATCGTCAAGGAAATGCCGCTGACCACTTTGCGCTGGCTGGTCGTGGTGGTCGTAACTTATGCTGGCCTGACTTTGCTGATCAGCGCGGCCCGGCGGGAACGCGAAACCAAGGAGACGGCGATCGCCGAGGCGCTGTAACCGCGGTTGCTGCATTGCAGCATTTTGTGTAGGGAGCGGCGAACTTATTTCAGGACATCGTGAATGAACCTCCGCAACGTGGCGATCATCGCCCACGTCGACCATGGCAAGACCACGCTCGTCGACCAGCTTTTCCGCCAGTCGGGCACCTTCCGCGACAACCAGCGCGTCGAAGAGCGCGCGATGGATTCGACCGACCTCGAGAAAGAGCGCGGGATCACGATTCTCGCCAAGTGCACCAGCGTCGAGTGGGATGACCACCACGGCACCACCACCCACATCAACATCGTCGACACCCCCGGCCACGCCGATTTCGGCGCCGAGGTCGAGCGCATCCTGAGCATGGTCGACGGGGTCATCCTGCTGGTCGACGCCGCCGAAGGGCCGATGCCGCAGACCAAGTTCGTCACCGGCAAGGCGCTTGGCCTGGGCTTGAAGCCGATCGTCGTCGTCAACAAAATCGACCGCCCCGACGCGCGCCCGGCCGAAGTGCTCGACGAAATATTCGAGCTGTTCCTCAACCTCGACGCCAATGACGAGCAGCTCGATTTTCAGACGCTCTACGCCTCGGGCCGCGCCGGTTATGCGGGCCGCGAGGACAGTATTCGCGAGGGCGATCTGACGCCGTTGTTCGAGACTATCGTCAGCCATGTCAGGGCGCCCGCGCTCGACCCCAAGGCCGACTTCTCGATGCTCGTCACCTTGCTCGACCGCGACCCGTTCCTCGGCCGAATCCTAACCGGGCGCGTCGAAAGCGGGACGATCAGCGTCAACGATCCGATTCGCGCGATCGATGTTCACGGCACCCCGGTCGAGGAAGGCCGGGCGACCAAATTGTTCGCCTTCCGCGGGCTCGAGCGCGCGCCGGTCGAGACCGCCCAGGCGGGCGACATCATCGCCATCGCGGGGCTATTCAAGGCAACGGTTTCAAACACCATCGCGACCCCGGCGGTGACCGTCCCCTTGCCCTCGCGCGAGATCGATCCGCCGACCTTGAGCATGACCTTCTCGGTCAACGACAGCCCGTTCGCGGGCAAGGACGGCGACAAGGTGCAGAGCCGGGTGATTCGCGACCGCCTGCTGCGCGAAGCCGAGGGAAATGTCGCGATCCGGGTCAGCGAGACCCAAAGCGGCGAGGCCTATGAGGTCGCTGGCCGCGGTGAACTCCAGCTCGGGGTGCTGATCGAAACGCTGCGCCGCGAGGGCTTCGAGCTCGGCATTTCGCGCCCGCGCGTGCTCTACCGCGACGGCCCCAGCGGCCGCGAGGAGCCGTACGAGACCGTGGTCGTCGATGTCGACGAGGAATTCACCGGCACCGTCATCGACAAGATGGCGATGCGCAAGGCCGAGATGACCGACATGCGGCCTTCGGGCGGCGGCAAGACCCGGCTGACCTTCTCGGCCCCGTCGCGCGGCCTGATCGGCTATCACGGCGAGTTCCTCAGCGACACTCGCGGCACCGGCATCATGAACCGCCTGTTCGAGAAATACGGTCCCTACAAGGGCCGCATCGAGGGGCGGCAGAACGGCGTCCTGATCTCGATGGAGAAGGGCCCCGCGGTCGCCTACGCGCTCAACATGCTGGAGGAGCGCGGTGTCCTGTTCATCTCGCCCGGCGAGATGCTCTACGAAGGCATGGTCATCGGCGAGAATGCCAAGCCGCAGGACCTCGAGGTCAATCCGCTCAAAACGAAGCAGCTGACCAACTTCCGCGCCTCGGGGCCGAAGGACGAGGGCATCAGGCTAACCCCGCCCAAACGGATGAGCCTCGAGCAGGCGATCGCTTACATCCAGGACGACGAACTGGTCGAAGTGACGCCCAAGGCGATCCGCATCCGCAAGCGCCACCTCGACCCCCACGAACGCAAGCGCGAATCGCGCAAGATGGAAGCTGCCTGAGCGCCGCTGCCAGAGCTTTTCAGGAACTCGGTCCGCCTCTGCTTCGGGGCAGACCTTGTCCGTGGTTTACCAGCGCAGGAACGGCGGCAGGACCATGCGGCCGGTAATCCCGGCGCCGGCGACAATTGCGACGTGCCACAGACCGATGTGGGTGAAGGCGTCGTCGGGGCAGGTCAGAGCGACCGCAAGCGCGCCGACGGCGCCCGCCGTGAGCCCGATTACCCATGCCGCCGAATGGACTCGAAGCGGGGCGCCGCGACGCAGCCACATGGTCAAGGCGGCGGCGGCGCCAGCGCTGGCCACCAGTCCGCGTAGCATACAGCCGATGCCGTCGTCCCAGCTCAGCCCAGTGCGGCTCGATGCGCTCATTACCGCCAGCAGGATCGCGGCCACCGGAAGCACCGCGACCGCGGCGCCAGCCCAGCGCCAGCCGTTGCTGGGCCGGCCGATCGCGGGGCGGGTCATCCGAGTCGCCGCCCAGCCGCCGGCCAGCCCGAGCAGGAAGAACAATCCGCCCGACACGACGCTCGCCGGGCTTGGCCGCAGGCTTTCGACCGCTCCACTAAGGCCCCAGGATACAGCCGCGGCGAATAAGGTCGCAGCTGCCACCGCGGCGAGCAACAATTGCCCCGCCAGCGGGCTGACCGGGCGCACCGGCTTGAGGTCGTCGGCGAGGTCGTCGATCAGATGGTCGAAATTGGGCATGTCATTCACTTTCAATCAGGCTGGCGAGCTTGCGCAGCCCGCGGTGGACGTTGACTTTGACGGCGGCTTCGGACTGGCCGCTGATGGTCGCCGCTTCGGCGATCGATTTGCCTTCGATGCGGGTGAGGGTGATCGCGCTGGCCTGCATCGACGACAGGCTGGCCATCAGCCGCGACAGGCTCAG
>JANNDN010000278.1:0-1609 GCA_031387795.1 Sphingomonas sp. | reverse complement strand
TTTCTACAATGGCGGCTTCAAGGCCAGCCAGTGGACTACCAACATCGACTTCAACCGCCGGTTCGAGGCCGGACTCGGCTTTCCGCTCGGGATCGCCGCGGGGCTGGAATATCGCCGTGACACCTATGTCCTCAAAGCGGGTGACGCCGCCTCGCGCTACAAGGCCGGATCGCAGAGCTTTCCCGGCTTCTCGCTGACTGACGCCAGCAGCAACAGCCGCCGCAACTATGCTGCTTATCTCGATATCACCCTGTTCCCGCAGCCCGACTTCTCGATCGGGATCGCCGGCCGTTACGAACATTATTCCGATTTCGGCGGGACGCTCGTCGGCAAGCTGAGCGCGCGCAAGGCGCTGAACCCCCAGCTGGCGCTGCGCGGCACGGTCAGCACCGGCTTCCGCGCTCCGACTCTGGCCGAGGGCTATTATTCGGCCACCAACGTCCAACCCAATAGCGCCTTCGTGCAATTGTCGCCCAATGCCCCCGCCGCGGCGCTGATCGGGATCGAGCCGCTCGACGCCGAACATTCGACCAATTTCAGCGCCGGGCTGGTGGCGACCCCGGCGCCGCGGCTGTCGATCACGCTCGACGCCTATCAGGTCGAGGTCCGCGACCGCGTGGTCGGCAGCGGCACCCTCTACGGCACCTTCGCCGGGGTGGTCCGCTCGGCCGCGGTCAATCAGGCGATCATCGCCAACGGCAACGTGCTCGAAAACGTGCCTTTCTCGGGCATCAACGTCTTCTCCAATGGCCTCGACACCCGCACCCGCGGGATTGACCTGGTGATGAACCTGCAGACGCCGGTCGCTGGCCTCGGCACGATCGAATGGTCGCTGACCGGCAATTATGCCAGGACCAAGGTGACCAAGGTGCGCGACACCCCGCCGCAGCTCGCCGCTTCGGGCCAGCGCCTGTTCGACCCGGTGGCGATCTCGAACCTCGAGACCGCCTCGCCGCGCTACAAATTGATCCTCGCCGGGGTTTATCGCTCGGACCGCCTGACCGTCTCGGCCAAGGAAAATCTGTTCGGCAACGCTTCGCGCTTCGCCGACCCGGGCGACGGCAATTATTATCTCGACAAGACCGGGACCAAGCTGACCACCGACCTCGATGTCGAATATCGCTTGTTCCACAATTTCGCGCTCAGCGCGGGAGCGATCAACCTGTTCAACGTCAAGCCCAACCGGGTCAACGACACCGGCCTGATGATCGCGGCGCTGGCGGGCGACCCGGGGGTCGAAATCTATCCCAAATATTCGCCCTACGGGATCAACGGCGGCTATTATTATGCGCGTGCGCGGTTGAGCTTCCGCTAGGGCTCAGCCCGGTCGCTTCGCCACCCCGACCAGCGCCGGACGAAGCAGCCGGTCCTTGAGCACGAACCCCGACTGCATTTCCTCGACCACCGTCCCCGGCTCGGCCGCATCGGTCGGGATTTCAACCATCGCCTGGTGGCGGTTGGGGTCGAGGGGAAGGCCCTTGGCGGGCACCCGCTCGATGCCGTGGCGCTGGAACACCTGGTCGAGTTCGCGCAGCGTGGCCTCGATCCCGCCGATGAAATTGCCGCCATCGCCGTCGCGCGCGCCCTCGGGCACATGGTCGAGCGCGCG
>JANNDN010000277.1:0-14494 GCA_031387795.1 Sphingomonas sp. | reverse complement strand
GGGCAAGTCCGCGGCGATCCGCTCCGCGACTTCATAGCCGTCTGGCCGGTTGGTGCCGATCGTCCCCGATGGCCCGCGTCGCGCCCAGCCGACGCAATAGAGCCGCTCGGCGATCTTGCCGGCGTCGTTCAAAAACTTGCCCCCGCGCTGGTCATAGGGGACGCCCTCGATCGGCGGGGTCGAGTAACCGATCGAGCTGACGATCAGCGAGGCGGGGATTGCATAGGTTTCGCCGGTCCCGCGCGCGCCGCCCTTGTCGTCCAGTTCGGTGCGCTCGACGATCACCCGCTCGACCCTGCCATCCCCCTCGATCGCGACCGGCCGGGCGAAAAAATCGAACACCATGCTCTTGGGCCGGTTAGCCCGTATGTCATTGAATTCACGTAGGATCGTCACCGACTTGCGTTGGCCGGGCTCGAGCAGATCGTCGGCCTCGAGCGGCGGAAAATCCCTGAGGTCGACGACCGGCAAAGCGGCGTCGAGATGCGCCAGCTCGCCCAGTTCCTTGGGGGTCATCGCGATCTGATGCGGTCCGCGGCGGCCAAGGATGGTGACGGTGCGGATCGCCGAGCGGTCGAGCGCGTCGAGGGCGTGATTGACGATGTCCGAGCCGTCGAATTCGGTCCGCGTCTTGCTGAGAATCCGCGCGCAGTCGAGCGCGACATTGCCGTTGCCGATGACCATTGCGTCGGCGCCGTCCAAGGGCGGGTCGAGGTCGGCGAATTCGGGATGGCCATTGTACCAGCCAACGAATTCGGCCGAGCCAACGACGCCCGGCAAATCCTCGCCGGGGATGCCGAGCTTGCGGTCGTCGGGAGCGCCGGTGGCCAAGATCACCGCGTCGTAGAGATCGAGCAATTCGGCGACCGACACGTCGCGGCCGAGCGTGACGTTGCCGATGAAGTCGACGCCCGCGGACTCGGCGACCTTGTCGTAGCGTTTGGCGACCGCCTTCAATGATTGATGATCGGGCGCGACGCCGAAGCGGATCAGTCCGTACGGCACCGGGTAGCGGTCGATGATGTCGATCCGCGCCGCCTCGCCATAGGCCTTGGCCAGCGCCTCGGCGGTGTAGAAGCCCGCCGGACCCGATCCCACCACCGCGAAATGCCGCATACCCCGCCTCCATCTCCGGAATCGAAGCTAGCTGTCAGAATCGCAAACGTCAGCCCTTGCTGCGATCCTCAAGCAGAAGGCCGCCGCGACTTTTGAGCGCGCCCGCGATCAGTCCGCCGAACATGCCGAGCATTCCGGGCAAAGCGAGGCGGACGTTGACCTTGGTGTCTTGGACATCGAGCGCGCCTTCGATCCGTTCGCCCATCGCCGCGATGGTCAGATCGAGCCGGTCGCCGACCCAGTTCGAGGTGACGTCTGCGCCGCCCGGGATGTGATTTTGCAAGCCCCCGATGTTGGCGGCGATTCGCCGGCGCGCTTCTGCGCGGCCGAGGCTGTGGGGGAGGTCGACGTCGATGGGCTGGCTCATGCCTGCGACATCGGACGCAGGGACATGCTTTTCAACCCGGCCAGTCCGTTTATGCTGCGGCGATGATCCTCGCGGCTCTCCTCGCATTGGCTGGCCAAATCGCGGACAAGCCTCCTCCGCCGGTCCTCAATCCTTATGGCCAGTGGCAGCCCAATGTCGCCTACGTGATCATCGGCCAGGACGAGGCCGGCTATCGCGCCTGGAACCTCGCCGACCCAAACCGGGTCGGACGGGTCAGCGCGCTCAACACCTATCTCAACACCTATCAGGTCGGCGGCATCGTCCCGACTTGGCAGCTGCTCAGGACCGCGAGCGATTGGCAGAAATGCGGCGAGCAGCCGTTCGAGGTTCCGCCGCCCGCATATTGGCCCAACCTCGTCCAGACCCTGCGCTTCATCCATGAGCAGGTCGTTCCCGCGGTCGGGCCGGTCGAGGTCGTCTCGGGTTATCGCAACCCGACGCTCAATCAGTGCGCCGGCGGGGCGCAGGAAAGCGCACACCGTTATTATCAGGCGATCGACCTGGTGCCGCTGAGGCCGACGACCCGCGACTTCCTCATCCGCGACCTGTGCAACGCCCACGCGCGGCGCGGCGGACCCTATGGCGTGGGATTGGGCTTTTACGTCGGGGTCCGCTTCCATATCGACTCGCGCAAATATCGCTCGTGGGGCGCGGAGGGACCGGGAGCGGAGGCGTGCTACCACGAACCCGCCGTCGTGAACCCGCCGCCGGCGCCACAGCCGGAGCGGGGTTCGCCGCATTAGGCGGCGGCTTGTGTTGCAGATGTGCAACACCATATGAGCGCGAGTTCAAAAGGGGATATGGGACCGCATGGATCTTGAGAAACTGACCGACCGGGCGAAGGGCTTCCTTCAGGCCGCGCAGACGATCACGGTGCGCGAGCATCAGCAGCGGATCGTTCCCGCGCATCTATTGAAGGCGCTGCTCGACGACGAACAGGGCATGGCCGCGGGGCTGATCAATGCCGCGGGCGGCGACGGCAAGGCGGCGCAGCGCGCGGCCGATGCCTTGGTCGCCAAAATCCCGACCGTCACCGGAAGCGGCGCGACCTCGGCGCCGGGGATGGACGGCGACACCATGCGAATCCTCGATTCTGCGGGCGAGATCGCGAAGAAATCGGGCGACAGCTATGTCACGGTCGAGCGCATCCTGCTGGCGATGGCGCTGGCCAAGGGCAGCGATGTCGGCGCCGCGCTCGAGACCGCGGGCGTCACCCCCAACAATCTCAACGCGGCGATCGAGAAATTGCGCGGCGGGCGGACCGCGGACACACAAGGGTCCGAAGACCGCTACGACGCGCTCAAGAAATATGCGCGCGACCTCACGCAGGCCGCGCGTGATGGCAAGCTTGACCCGGTCATCGGCCGCGACGAGGAAATCCGCCGCACCATCCAGGTGCTGGCGCGGCGGACCAAGAACAATCCGGTGCTGATCGGCGAGCCCGGGGTCGGCAAGACCGCGATCGCCGAAGGTCTCGCGCTGCGCATCGCCAACGGCGACGTCCCCGACGGGATCAAGGACCGGCGGCTGCTGAGCCTCGACATGGGCGCGATGATCGCGGGAGCCAAATATCGCGGCGAGTTCGAGGAGCGGCTGAAAGGCGTGCTCGACGAGGTCAAACAGGCCGCGGGCGAGATCATCTTGTTCATCGACGAGATGCACACGCTCGTCGGCGCGGGCAAAGGCGAGGGCGCCATGGACGCGGGCAATCTGCTCAAGCCCGCGCTGGCCCGCGGCGAATTGCATTGCATCGGCGCGACCACGCTCGACGAATATCGCAAATATGTCGAGAAAGACGCGGCGCTCGAACGCCGATTCCAGCCGGTGTTCGTGGGCGAGCCGACGGTCGAGGACACGATCTCGATTCTGCGCGGGCTCAAAGAGAAATACGAGCTTCACCATGGAGTGCGGATCACCGACGGCGCGCTTGTCGCCGCCGCAACGCTCTCAAATCGCTACATTTCCGACCGCTTCCTGCCCGACAAGGCAATCGATCTGATGGACGAGGCGGCGAGCCGAATCCGCATGGAGGTCGAGTCCAAGCCCGAGGAGATCGAGAACCTCGACCGGCGGATCATGCAGCTCAAGATCGAGCGCGAGGCGCTGAAAAAGGAAAAGGACAAAGCTTCAAAGGACCGTCTCGGCAAGCTCGAGGACGAGCTCGCCAACCTCGAGCAGCAATCGGCCGAACTGACCGGGCGCTGGCAGGCGGAAAAGGACAAGATCAGCGCCGAGGCGAAGCTCAAAGAGCAGCTCGACGGCGCCCGCCTCGAGTTAGAGCAGGCGCAGCGTGGCGGCGACCTCGCCAAGGCCGGAGAGCTCCAATACGGCCGCATCCCCGACCTCGAAAAACAGCTCGTCGAGGCCGAAACCGCCAGTCACGGCGCGATGCTCCGCGAAGAAGTGACCGGCGACGACATCGCCGGCGTGGTCAGCCGCTGGACCGGGGTTCCGGTCGAGCGGATGCTCGAGGGCGAGCGCGAGAAATTGCTCGGCATGGAAACCGCGATTGGCGCGCGCGTAGTCGGCCAGGACGAAGCGGTCAAAGCGGTCAGCGCCGCGGTCCGCCGCGCCCGCGCCGGCTTGCAGGACCCCAACCGGCCATTGGGCTCCTTCCTGTTCCTCGGCCCCACCGGGGTCGGCAAGACCGAGCTGACCAAGGCGCTGGCGCAATTCCTGTTCGACGATCCAACCGCGATGGTCCGCATCGACATGTCCGAATATATGGAAAAGCACGCGGTCGCGCGGCTGATCGGAGCGCCGCCGGGCTATGTTGGCTATGAGGAAGGCGGAGTGCTGACCGAGGCGGTGCGGCGGCGGCCGTACCAGGTGGTCCTGTTCGACGAGGTCGAAAAGGCTCACGGCGACGTCTTCAACATCCTGCTGCAAGTGCTCGACGACGGCCGCCTGACCGACGGGCAAGGCCGCACGGTCGATTTCACCAACACGATCATCATCCTCACCTCGAACCTCGGCAGCCAATATCTGGCGGGGCTCGGCGAGGACGAGCCGGTGGAAAAGGTCGAGCCGCAGGTGATGGACGTCGTCCGCGCTCACTTCCGGCCCGAATTCCTGAACCGCCTCGACGAGATCATCCTGTTCCATCGCTTGAGCGCGAGCCACATGGGCCCGATCGTAGATATTCAGGTGAAGCGGCTCCAGGCGCTGCTCGCCGAGCGCAAGATCACGCTCGAACTATCGGCCAAGGCGCGCGACTGGCTCGGACGCACCGGCTACGACCCGGTCTATGGCGCGCGGCCATTGAAGCGCGCGGTTCAGAAATATCTGCAGGACCCGCTCGCCGACGAGATACTCGCCGGCAAGATTCTCGACGGATCGATGATCAGCGTTGACGAAAAGGACGGAAAGCTGACGCTATCGTCGGCAAGCTAATTTGCGACAGCAATCGTTAGCAGGCGACCGACTGACCGTTCCCGCTAGCCGAGGCCGCACCGCCCATGCAGGCACTACGTTTGAAACTATCAAGCGCTTCGCGGTCTCTGCTCTGCAAAGCTGCCCATTCTTCAGCTGTCTTGCAGATCTTCGTCTGAAACCGCGTTCCGACTGTGGCCTCCGACTTGCAGATTTTCTTGGCTTTGAGCGGGGCCTGCAAACCCGCTGGCGCAGCCCCGGCCGTCTGCGCAAAAGCAGTCGGCGCGAAAACAAGCGCGATGCCGGCAAGTACCGAAATAGAAATCCGCACCATTTTCACTGTCCTCAACTCTCGGAGCCGTTTACTGGTTGAGAATATCGCTTAGCAATTCAGTAGTCAACGGCTTTTTGCTACGTCGAAAGCTACCGTAATTCGTTCTCCTGTCGCAAATGCCCGGGTTCCGTGCCACAGCCAAGATGGAAACAAGACGAGTCGGCCGACCGCCGGTTCGATATCGACCAAGGGTGATTGATCGAGGCCGAGCGCGGCCGGCGGCGCGCCGAGCTCAAGCGTGCCTCGGTCGACCGTTTCTCCGTCCTGACCTCCGGGTAGCGCGAGATAGAGCGCCGAACTGATCCAACCATGATTATGAACGTGCCTTTCATGAAATCCGGCACCGCGTAACCGCACCGACCAACTGCCCGCGAACCGGACCCGCCGATCGCGCCTTGGGCCAAGCAGCGGATGGTCTGGGTCACGGGCAGGCAGGTCGTCGACATAGCGGGTGACGGCGGAAACCACGGCCTCGCGCAAGCTCCGAATTTCTGGTTCGGTCCGGCTGAACAGCGGTCCGTCGGTCTGGGTCCCGCCGCGCACCGACTGATCGAGATAGGCGCCGCTCGACCGGTGCAGGCCGCGAAGCGTTTCGGCAAGCCGATCGATCGGCGGCAGTGCCGACGTGAGGTCGGTGACCGACACGAAATTGTCGGTGCCGGCCAGCCAGTCGATGCGCGGGTCCCCAACCGCTCTCCAGGCCGTTGCCGCATAAGGCCAGGCGGCGGCGCGATCCGGGCCGGCGAGCGCGGCGTCGATGAGCGGGAGCGAGTCGGCCGCGCGCCCGGTCCGGAGGAGGTGGCGGATGTGCCAGATGGGCGGCGCTCCAGGCTCGGCAAACAAACGGTCGGCGCGGTCGAAGTCCCCGGTCTCGCCGGCAGCGATCGCTTCGAACGCCGCGAACGACTGACCGACACCAGCGGCCTTCGCCCGGCCCACGTTCGTATCGAGCTCTGCAAATTGCGACGCCGCCAGATTGAGGTTGAGCAGGGTCAGCCACAACCGTTCCTCCGCGGGATGCTGCGCGATCGAGCGCTCGAGCGCCTCGGAGGTTCGCTCGCTTTGCCCGAGCAGGGCGCGCAGCTGGGCGATCTGCCGATAGCCGTCGAGCCAGAACGGGGACTGGGCCAGGATTTCGTCGACCTCCGCCGCCGCCGCTTCGCCTTGACCCTGCGCGAAGCGGGCGGCGCACAATCCCAGGAGCAATTCACTGGTCGGTGGTCCGAGCGTCCGGGCGCGCTCGAAATGCGGCACCGCGTCCCAACCGGCCTCGAGCGCCACCCGTGCCAGGCCGTAAGCGATGGCGAAATTGGCGGGGTCGAGGCGGAGCGCTTCGTTGAACGATGCAAAGGCTTCGATATGATCGTCGAGCGCGCGCTGAAGCACGCCTGCCCAGTGCCACAAATGCGGGTCGCTCGATTGCCGGGCGGCCGGCGCGATCAGAGCGAGCGCTTGTTCCTCTTCCCCCTCTTCGAGCGCCGAGCGCGCAAGGGTATCAAGGAGAGCGGGGTCGAGCGGCGCGGCGGACGCTTCGGCCCAGCGGTCGGCGAAGCTCACAGGCCGCCCGAATCGGGCTTGTTCTCGCTGGCGATCAGTGCCGCCACGCCGTCGCGTTCGATCGGGCTGAGCTCGGGATTCCAGACGTCGAAAATCAGCACGACGCGCAATTCGTCGCTGGAGTTCATCGCTTCATGCTCGATGGTGTCGTCGAACACGAAGGCTTCGCCGCGAACCCAGTCACGCCGCTGCTCGCCGACCCGGAACCAGCAGCCTTCGGGCACGATCAACGGCAGATGACAGACCAATCGGGCGTTATTGACCCCAACATGCGGCGGGATCGCGGTTTGGGGAGCAAGCAGCGAGAACATTGCGTTGGGCGATGATCCCGCGACATGCGGCTGGTCGCACCCGCCGACAATCTCCATCGTGACCGGGCAATGCCGAGCATTGGCTTCGATTGGCTCGCCATTTTGCAGCAAATGGATCGCCGTCCAGTCGCGGCTTTTGTTGAGCGCTTGCCACTGATCGAGCGGCATATGGTCGGGATATACGATGTAGGGAACAAGCTCCGCGCGTTCGGCGGCCATGACCCGCTGAAGCTCTTCGGCGATGGCATCGGTCTGCTGTTCGAGCTCCTCGATCCACGGGAACAGGCGCCGGGGATGGAATTCCCGCTCCGTCAGTTCGGGAAAATGAAACTGGGTGGGGCTGCTGTGGAAAATGGTTGTTCGGCGCAAGCTGTTGGACCGAAATCGCTCGAGACGGTGGCGTTCTTCCTCGTTCGCCGATGCCTCGCTGGCCGCCATGGCAGCCGCGAACTTCGCCTCGCGCTCGGCCACCCATTCCCGTGCCCGAACCCGCGCATGGTCGATAATTCCCGCCAGATGCTCGGGCGGGTCCCCGGGCGGTTGTTGAACCAAGGCGTGGCTCCACGCCTCTTTAGAGTCCGCATCGGCTAGTCGCTCGAGCAGGCTTGCGCGCAGCAACAATGCAGTGAAGTTTCGCGGCTCGAGGGCGAGCGCGCGATGGGCGCTGCCAAGAGCGCCATGCGGATCGCCGGTGGCCCGCTGAAGGCCCGCCAGTTTCAGGAAAATCGAGGGATCGTCGCCTTCGAGCTCCGCGGCCTGTTCGAGCAAGGTCCGCGCTTCGTCGAGCTGACCCTGGGCCGCAGCCTGATCCGCCCGCGCGACCAAAGCGGCGATCTGGTTCATGTCAGATCGAATAACCGAATTTCCGGGCCCACGGTTCGAGCACCGGAAGAATCGGTTCAAGATGATGACGATAGTTTTTCCAGCGGTCGACCGAGGTTGCGTAGAGCGGCTGGGTCACTTGCGCATAGCTCGCGGTCGGGACCATGCCGCGCTCCTGCGCGGTCTTCTGATGGTCGAGCATGCGCGGGTCCCATTCGAGCCCGAGGGCGTCCGCGACCGGCCGTAATTCGCTTTCCGGGTCGGCGACCATGCGCTCATAGAAAATCGTCTGGACATCCACGTCGAATATTTTTCGAGCCCGTTCCCACAGGCCGAAGCTGAGATCGTAAAATTCGGCCCCCGAAGCGAGATCGAGGAAATTCGCCATCGAATTGTTGAGCCGGAAATTAGCCATGAAACAGCTCAGCAAGGCGTCGGCGGGATGGCGCATCGCCAGGATGAAGCGGGCATCCGGAAACAGCCGCAGGATCTGCGGCACGCGGTGAAGATAGAGCGGAGCCTTGTCGACCAGGACCGTGTGCGCCGACACATCGACATGGTCGTTCGCCAGTTCGAAATAGCGCTGCTGCATGGCCCGGACCGTGTCTTCGTTCATGTCCGCAATGGCATCGAAGCCGCCGAACTCGAAGTCGAGGATGCGAAAGATGGGCCGTTCCTCCATCACCGCCACCTCGGGGTGCCCCATCAGCATCGTGTCGAGCAGGGTCGTCCCGGACCGAGGGAAACCGGCCAGGAAGACCGGCGTGGCGCGGGGTGACGGGAGCGGCGGTGCAGTCCAGCTGCTCCGCCAGCCTGGCGTCAGGACATCGCGCTGCGTTTCGAGCTGGGAACGCAGATTGCGGGCCCTGACCTGCGGCTCGGTGCCATCTTGCGCTTGCGCCTCGTTCATCGCGGAAAATGCGGAAAAAGCTTCGTCATAGCGGCCGAGACTGTCCAACATCTGCCCCGTCAGATGATAACGCGCGGCCGGTTCGACATCGACCGGGATCGCTTCCAGCGAGTGGAGGGCCGCTTCGTAATTCTTGCTTCGCCTGGCCGCGAAGGCGCGAATCAGATCGAGCCGGCTTTCGTCGGCGAGCCCGGCTTTTTCGGCCTCGGCAACCAGCGAGTCGAGCTGTTCGGGCTCGCTATGTTCGAACACCTGGGCCAGTCCGAGATAGGCGTCGACATTCGAAGGGTCGATACGAAGCAAAGTTCGGTAGGTTTCCCGCGCCTTGATCAACTCAAAGGTGCCGAAGTGCATGCGCCCAAGTTCAATCAGAATCTCGACATTTTCGGGGTCTCGCCGAGACGCCTCGACCAGCGGCGCTTCGGCTTCGGCTTCGGCGTCGGGCCGGGGCGACGCACGCAGGAGATGATAGAGATCGAGAAGCGCGTTGGAGTCCCAGGAAAAGTCGCGCGCCATCGCCCGCAACTCCGCTTCCGCACGATCTGCCTCGCCGACGTCGCGGAGCGCGCGGGCGAGATTGAGCCGGGTCGGAGCGGCGCGCGGGTTGATGGCCGCAGCGCGATCGAGCGCTTCGACCGCGCCGCGATGGTCACCGAAGCTGACCAACGCATTGCCAAGATTGTTCCACGCCTCCCAATCCGCAGCATGGGCCGCGAGATGGGTGCGATAGTCGGCAATTCCCTGTACGAACTTGCCGTCCATATGGGCGGCATAGGCCCGCATCGGGAGCAAGCCCGTCGCCGGGTCGCTTGCGACCGCGGTCTCGCTCAGAAGGTCGAGCGCCTGCGAAAATCGCTCGAGCCCGATTAGCGCGGCTGCACGATTGCGGAGAATGATGGGGTCGGCGGGACTGGCGTTCCCAGCGGCCTCAAGATGGGGAAGCGCAGCCGCATAGTCGCCGGCTTGGACGAGGATCGCCCCGAGCAGCGCCGTCAGCGGCAACGAGCCCGCATTCTCGCGCAGACCACGCTCGCCAATTTCGCGGGCCTCATCGAACTGGCCGGCGCGCGCCGCCGTCATGACGTTGCGGATCACATCCGCGGTCGGCTCATCAATGGTCAGAGGGGCGGTCATGGAGGGCTTTTACCCCAGTTCGCGGTCAAGCCTAAAGCCAAAGAAAAGGGCGGCGGATCCGAAGATCCACCGCCCCAATCCCAGAACAGACGAAGCTTAGTAACCGCGCTCCGGAGCCGGCGGCGGCGGCGGCGGCGGCGGCGGCGGTGACGGGCACTGCTGATCCGCCAGGATCACGAGCCCGTCGGGACAGGTGATCGTCGCCGGAGGAGCCGGCGGCGGCGGCGGCGGGAGGACCGGAGCAGGCTGGATCACCGGGCTCGGCTTGTGCTTGAAGTCGACGGTCGCGCCAAAGTAGAGGAAGCGGCCGAGGAAATCCCAGGTCTGCGGATAGGTGTTGCCGGCGCACGATGCGGTCGGGCACGAACCGCCACCGGTCGGGATGATCGGCGGGGTCTTGTCGAAGACGTTGTTCACGCCCGCGCGCAGATTGACCATGTCGAACAGCGTATAGGTCGCGGCCAGATCGAAGTAGTTCTGAGCCCTCACTTGATCGTTAAGCTGATGGATGTAGCCCGGGCCAGCCGAGAGCGCGACATCGCTGCTCAAAGCCTCGAACTTGACCTTCCCGACCCGGCGCCAGTTGACCGACAGGCCAAGACCGAACGGCGACTGCCACGTGGTGCGGAACTTCGAACGCCACTTCGGCATCGCCGAGGAGCTGGCGACCGTCGCGCCCGAGCAGACCGTGCCGTAATAGCCGGCGCAATCATATTCGGGCGAGATGCTATTATCGACCTTATAGTGCTTCAGAAGTGTTCCGAGGAAGCTGAACGACAGGTTGCCCAAGCCGCCCAGGCGATGCGAGTAGGAGCCATTGAAGTCGAAGCCGTCGGTCTTGATCCGGCCCGAATTGCTGAGCAGATCGATGACATAGCCTTGCGACGTCAGCCAGATCGAACCCGCGGGATCGCGGTTGATCAGGTCGCACGACGGAGCGACGGTGGTCGCGGTCGTGTTGGCGACGCAATCCGCGAGGATGGTATCCGCACCAAAGCCCTGAATCGCCTTGTCGACCTCGATGTTCCAATAGTCGACCGTGAACGCGAAGCGCGGCAGGAAGCGCGGCTGCAGAACCACGCCGAGCGTCTTGGTGGTCGCCTTTTCCGGAAGCAGTTGATCATTGCCGCCGAGGAAACCGTTATACTGTTCGGACGGGTTGCCCGGCGTTTTTTGGCCGACCCGCAGACCCTGCGCGATACAACCATAATCGGTCGCCTGGATGGTGATGTCGGCGCAAGGATCGGTCGAACCATCGAGTGCAGTGTAGTTCGGATTGAACAATTCGACGATGTTCGGAGCACGAACCGCCCGGTTGTACGAACCACGGAAACGAATGTCCGCGATCGGCGCGAGTTCAGCCGAGATCTTGTAGGTGTCGGTGTTGTACTTGCGATCGTTGCTTAGCTGGTACCACGACTTGCGATAGCCGGCGCCGATCGAAAACTCCTCGATGAAGCTGTTCGAGACGATCGGGATCTGAATTTCCGCGAAGAGTTCGTTGACGTGGAAATTGCCCTGGATCGGAGGAGTCGGCGCACCGAAGCCGACCAGATCGCCCGACTGGAGTTCTTCGTCCGGATTCAGGTCAAGCGATTCGCGCCGATATTCCCAGCCGGCGTTGACGCCAACACCGCGGTCGCTCCAAGGAGTCTGCACCCCGAGCTCACCGAGCGCGCCGGTGAAGTTGACGTTGGCAATCTGCTCGTTCGATTCGCCCTGAAGCACGCCGTCGGCGCCATTGTAGGCCGCAGCCGCCGCGGACGGGATGCCGAAGTAATTGAAGGGCACGCACGACGGATCGGTACCGTCGATAACCGAACGGCAGACGATCGACGAACCCGGCGTTCCAACCGGAACCACCGTGCCATTGGCATCGACGTTGACGACATTGACCGAGTTTTTCAGCCGCGCGGTCGAAATGTCGTTCTTCTGAACGAACGTCAGATTGGTCCGCCCGTGCTGATAATAAGCGTCGTAGGAGAAGGCGTTGCTCAAATCGCCGCGGACACCAACCACGCCACGATAGGTGGTGTGCTTGTAGTTGCTCTGGCGGCCGCCGCCTTCGACGTTGCGGCGGAAGATCTGCAAGAAGCCCTGCTGATAGGTGTTGCCGCGGCTGTCGAAGAAGGTCAGCGGCGGAGCATCGGGATCGGGATTGAACGACGCGGCCGAGGCAACCGGGAAGGTGCCGAGGAAGCTGGTGATCAAATTCTCGCCATCGCAGATCAAAGCGGCGGTTTCAGCGGTCAGGTACGGATTGTCGCAGTTGATCGACAGGGTTCCGGCAAAGTTGCCCGACGGCGCAATCTGCGCCTGCGTCTTGTCGTCCAGGAACATGAATTCCATGTACGGCTTGATCGCCGGACTGATCTCGTAATCCGCGAAGACGCCGCCGACGAAGCGCTCGTCCGGACGGATCCAGTGATTGAGCGGCGCGAAGTTGTAGCGCGTACGACCCGGCAGGAGCGATCCGTTGGGTCCGCGGGTGAAGAAGGTCTGCGTGCCGTTGTCGAACAACAGGAAGTTGCCTTCGGCCGAGAAGGACGAGCCGCCGCACGCAATGCCCCGCGGGCGTTCGCCCAGCCCACCGCCGACGTTCAGCGTACACGCGCTATAATCACGCTCGCCCTGAAGGATCGCATTTTGTTTGCGGTAGCCGAAATAGCCCGAGACATGGCCGCGGCCGTCATCGAAGCCAGCGCCGAACGAGATGGTAGCATCGATGTTCTTGCCGTCCCACTCGCTGCCCGACGGGTAATCATAGCCGACACGGCCGAGCACATTGGTCTGCCGATTGAGCTCATCGCACACCGTGTTGCCACCACCGATACTGGGGCAATCATTGTTGTGCTGATAGCCACCAATCTGGCCATCGAAGCGAACGCCGTCGAAGTCGGTGTCGATGATAAAGTTGATGACGCCCGCGACCGCGTCCGCGCCGTACACTGACGAAGCGCCGCCGGTCAGGACCTCAACACGCTTGAGCATTGAGGAGGGGACGAGGTTGACGTCGCCCGCCTGAGTGGTGCCGTTCGGATCGCCCGGGGAAAGTCGGCGGCCGTTGATCAGGGTCAGCGTGCGCTTAGCGCCGAGATAGCGAAGATCGATTTCCGCCGTGCCGCTGGCCGGGTTCGGCAGGCCGGAGCTCTGCGTGGCGGTCGCGGACGGAAGTTGGTTGAGAAGCTCGTCGATGCGGGTCGTGCCGCTCAGCTTGATGTCCTGGGTCGTGACCACGGTGACCGGAGCGGCCGATTCGAGGTTCGGCTGCGGGATGCGGGTGCCGGTGACGATGATGTCCTGCGATTCCCGAACCGCCTCCCCTTCCGCCGAAACGGTCGGGGTCGGTTGCGCTTCAACCGGGCCTGCAGGAGGCGCTCCGCCAGGGTTGGTCGCCTGATTCTCGTCAGGGACGGTGGATTGCGTCACTTGCGCATAGGCCGGATTGGCAAGAGCGGCGACGCCGACCAACAGGGTGGTCGAGAGCAGGCGCTGACGGAAATCGAGCTTCATTAAATGTCCCCTTCAAGTACCGAGCACCCATCGCGCCTGCCAAGAAAGGGCGGCGGTTCGGGTATCGCACTGCCAAGTGTGATAGGTGAAGCGAGGCGGAACTGGCAACGCTATGACGGGCAGCCGACGAAAGTTGTTCGGGCGCTGTATCAATTTTGCAACATGGATTTCAGGCCGCCGATTGTCCTCGAATCGTCCGCGGAAGCGCGCTCGTCAGGCGCGGCGCTCGGCCTCGAGGCTCGCGGCGGCATCGATGTACGCCTCCTGCCGCTCGACGCTCCAATATTTGAGTTCGTGAAGCGGAATCGGCTGGCCGGTCACCGCGCACAGCACATGGTCGCCCTCGGTCAAGAGCCGGAGGCTCCCCGCCAGATAGCGCACCCGCGCGGGTTTGGGCGCCCCGGTCGTCAGCATCGCATCACTCTCCCGCCGGATCGAACAGGCCCGGCTGGCTTGGACTATGGGGGGTCCGGGCCTTGCGCTCAACCGGCGCCTTGCGTTGCCCCGGCGGAGCATCGCCGGTGCGGACACCGACCAGCCCATCGCGGAAGTGAAGCTCGAGCGAGGCCGCTCCCCGGGCCGCCTCAGCGCTGGTCAACGTTCGGCCGTCGCTCGCCGCAGTGACCCGTGCAAAGCCGCGGTCGAGCGGTCGCTCGGGGTGGACCAGACCGGCCATCTTCCAGATCGCGGCGAGGCGCTCGGACTGACGCTCGACGCTGCGCTCGACGAGGTCGCGGCGAAGGCGGCCGGCGATGAGGTTGAAATCGGCCCGCGCGCTCCCGGCCCGTGCCGCCAGCGACCGCGGCAGGCGCTCGCTGAATTCGTCGAGCCTCTGCTGGCGCGCGCCAACGACGGCCTCGGGCCCGGGCCAGCGGTCCGACGTCAAAATGAATCGCTCGCACGCACGCGCGAGCCCGCGCGAGAGACAGGAGGCGCCGCGCTGCCCCAGTTCGGCCAGCGCTGCCAGCAATTCGCTGCGCACCGGCACCGCCATTTCCGCCGCGGCGGTCGGGGTCGGCGCGCGGCGGTCGGCGGCG
>JANNDN010000353.1:0-4487 GCA_031387795.1 Sphingomonas sp. | reverse complement strand
GTGGCGCAATTTCTCGACGATCTTCTCGGTCGCCTCGAACGCCAGATAGGCGCCGCCGACCATCAGCAGCGGAGTGATCAGGAACGGCGCGAAGGCGGTCAGGAGGAGCGCCGCGGGAAGCAGGATCAGGATCTTGTTGCGAATGCTTCCGACCGAGATTTTCCAGATGATCGGGAGCTCGCGCTCGGGCGACAGGCCGACGACGTAGCGCGGCGTAACCGCGGTATCGTCGATGACCACGCCCGCGGCCTTGGTCCCGGCCTTGCCTGCGGCGAGGGCGACATCGTCGAGCGACGCGGCGGCGAGCTTGGCGATGGTGGCGACATCGTCGAGGAGCGCGAGCAGACCGGAGGACATGCTCGCGCCTTTGGCCGATCCCTTCGGCGGCCACAATCCCCGTTCGTCCTGAGCGAAGGTCCGCCAGGACCATAGTCGAAGGGCGTTGGCGCGAGCGCCCTTCGACTTCGCTGCGCTTCGCTCAGGACGAACGGACCGGCTTGCCCTAGACGCCGGTTTCGCGCACTTGGCGCGCCATGCTGAGCATTGACTTCATCAAGTCGAACCGCGGCGACGTCGAGCGCGCTATCCGCGACAAAGGGGTCGATCTCGATCTCGACGCACTGCTCGGCCTCGACGGCGAGGTGCGAGGGGCCAAGACCGAGATTGAGGGCCTGCGCGCCGAACGCAACGCGGTCAGCGCCCGGTTCAAGGATGCGGCGCCCGAGGAGAGAACCGAGCTCGGGCGGATCGCCAAGGAGGCGGGTGCGCGCGCCTCGGCCCTCGAGGGTGAGCTTGGCGAGAAGGAAGCGGCGCTGAAGGCGCTGATGCTCCGCCTCCCCGCGATTCCGTGGGAGGGCGCTCCGGTCGGACCCGACGAGAGCTTCAACACGGTCGTCCGCACCGAGGGCACGCCGCCCGAATTCGATTTCGAACCGCTCGACCATGTCGCGCTGATCGAGACAAACGACTGGGCCGATCTGTCGCGCATCACCCAGGTCTCGGGATCGCGGACCTATTGCCTCAAGGGCCGGCTCGCGCTGCTCGAGATGAAGTTGATGGCCTGGGCGCTGGAGCGGATCGCGCAAGCCGGGTTTACGCCGATCAGCGTGCCCTCGATCGCGCGCGAGCAGGCGTTCCTCAACCAGGGGCAATTCCCGGCGCACCTCGACGAGACCTACGCGCTGCCCAACGACGACGCGTGGCTGTCGGGCACCGCCGAAGTCGTGCTGACCTCGCTCCATTCGGGCGAGATCATCGAGGCCGACAAATTGCCGATCCTCTACGCCGGTTACTCGCCCTGCTTCCGACGCGAGGCGGGGAGCGCGGGCAAGGACGTGCGCGGGCTGCTGCGAGTCCATCAGTTCGTCAAGGTCGAGCAATATGTGCTGTGCGAGGCCGACGAGGCGCAATCGGCCGACTGGCACGCGCAATTGTTGCAACAGGCCGAGCTGCTCCTGCAGGCGCTCGAAATTCCCTATCAGGTGGTCGAAACCTCGACCGGCGACATGGGGCTGGGCAAATATCGCATGAACGACATCGAGAGCTGGGTCCCGAGCCTGGGCAAGTACCGCGAGACCCACAGCTGCTCGACGCTGCACGACTGGCAGGCGCGGCGCGCGAACCTGCGCTATCGCGGGACCGACGGGAAGGTGCGGTTCGCGCACACGCTCAACAATACCGCGCTCGCTTCCCCACGGATTCTGGTGCCGCTGCTCGAGAACCACCAGACCGCCGACGGCCGGGTGAAATTGCCCCGCGCCCTTCAAGAGCTGATGGGCGGCGACTATCTATAGAGCGTGAGCGCCGCGACTTTCGATTTCGACCGCATTCCCTCTGCTCGCCAGCGGATCGGCGAAGTGGTGTCGCTGTGGCCGCGATTGTGGCGCGGGTTCGGGCATTTGGAAGCGCGCGGACCGGAGGACGGACCGCCGGCGCTCGTGTTCCCCGGATTCATTGCCAGCGACCGGGGGACGATGGAGCTTCGCCGGGCGCTCGCCGAGGCGGGCTTCCGGGTCCATCCGTGGCGACTGGGCCTCAACCTTGGTGTGCGCGCCGACCTCATAGAGAAGCTCGAGCATAGCCTGGCGCAGATCGACGATCCGCGCCCGGTGCTGCTGGTCGGGTGGAGCCTGGGCGGGGTGTTCGCGCGCGAGCTGGCGCGGGCGCGGCCCGAGCGGGTGCGCGCGGTGGTGACGATGGGCTCGCCCTTTTCCGGCGACCCCAAACTCAACAACGTCTGGCGGCTGTACGAGCGGGTCGCGAGGCACAAGGTCGACGATCCACCGATCCCGCGGGTGACCGACAAGCCGCCGGTGCCGACGCTCGCTTTATGGTCGCGCAAGGATGGGATCGTCGCTGCTTCGGCCGCGCGGGGACTGCCTCACGAAAGCGATTCGTCGGTCGAGCTCGATTGCAACCACATGGCGTTCGGGGTTTCGGCCCGGGCGACCCGCAGAGCGGTCAGCGAAATCCGCGGATTTCTAGGCGAAATCGAGGGGCCCGAGTCGGCCCATTGACTCCGACCGCTGAGTCGGAACACAAGAACAAAACTAGAACAGATCAGTTATGAGTCGTGTGGCGAGCCATTTATCTCTCGTCGCCGTTGGCGTTTCCGCGTCGCCAGGCGAACAGCAAAGCTGTGCTCCTGCGAAGGCAGGAGTCCAGTCCGAGCGCGAAGCGCAAGCGGATGATTTGCGTGGAGCGCTGCGCGCGGCTGGACCCCTGCCTTCGCAGGGGAACTGGGGTTTGTTCGAAGCTTCCACCCCAACCCTCGCCGAACTCTTCGCCACCCATCCGCGCGATGCCGGCTGGTGCGGGTTCCTGCTCGCCAGCCAACCGCGCGGCGGCGGCCCAATATTGTGGGTGCAGGAACGGATGGCGATCCTCGAGAGCGGGCGGATCTTCCCCCCCGGCCTTGGAGTCGCGGAGCTCATCCACGTCGAGGCGCGCGATGCCCGCGCCGCGCTGTGGGCGATGGAGGAGGGCTTAAGATGCGCCGCGCTGTCGCTCGTCGTTGGCGAAGTGTGGGGCGACCCCGCGGCGCTCGATTTCACCGCCACGCGCCGGCTCGCGGTCGCGGCGGAGCGGAGCGGGGTGGCCGCCTGTTTGATTCGGCTAAGCGGTCACCCCAATCTGTCGGGCGCGCGCCAGCGTTGGCGGATCGCGAGCTTGCCGTCCTCGCTCAACCCGCTCGATCCCAAAGCGCCGGGCGCGGCGATGTGGGATGCCGAGCTGTTCCGCGCCCGCGGCCGCCCGCCCGGGCGCTGGCGGATCGGCGATGAGCCGGGTTCAGAGCCGAATCCTGTCCGTCGCTTTCCCCACTTTGGCGATGGACCGATGGCGATTGGCCCCGGCCGCGAACGACGTTCCGCCTGAGGCGCCTTTGGCGTTGGTGGTGGAGGCCGCGCATGGGCCGGTGATCCACGCGGTCAATGAGGCGGCGATGGTGCAGGGCGCCCGGCGCGGGATGCGGCTGACCGACGCGCGCGCGCTCAACCCGGCGCTGCAGATGGTGGCCGCCGACCTCGATGGGGAAGCAACGCAGCTCGCCGACATGGCGCGCTGGGCGGGGCGCTGGTCGCCCCTGGTCGAGGTCGACGGGGCTGATGGATTGCGGCTCGACGTCAGCGGGGCGGCGCATCTGTTTGGCGGTGAGCGCGGGCTGATCGCGGATGTCGCGGCCTGCTTCGAGCGCGCCGGCTTCGCCACCCGCTGCGCGATCGCCCCGACCCCCGCCGCCGCCTGGGCGCTGGCCCGGTTGGGCCACGACGGCACGATCTGCGGAGCAGACATTGCCCAGGCGCTCGCGCCTTTGCCGGTGGCCGCGCTGCGCCTGCCCCCGCTCGCCACGCGGACGCTCGAGCGGCTCGGCCTCAAGACGATCGAGACCTTGGCGGGGATCGAGCGGCGCAGCCTCGCGCGGCGTTTCCGCGAGGCCGACAATCCGTTGGATGCGCTCGACCGAATGCTCGGCCGCAAGCCCGAGCCGCTGAAGGGGGTCCGCTATGAGCCGCCACCGCGCGCGATCCTGCGCCTCGCTGAGCCGGTCATGCACCCCGAAGCGGCCTCCCAGGCGCTCGACCTGCTGATCCCGCGGCTGGTGATCGAACTCGAAGCGCGCAAGCTCGGCGCGCGGCAGCTGTCGCTCAACGGCTACCGGGTCGACGGCGGGGTCGAGAGCGCCAGCGTCGCCACCTCGATCGCGACTCGTGAGCCGGGCCATTTGCAGCGCCTGCTGAACGACAAAGCCGCGAGCCTCGACCCCGGCTTCGGCTTCGACGCTTTTTCTCTGACCGCCGACTGGGCCGAGCCTTTGGGGGGGGCGCAGGACAGTTTGGTGGAGGAGCCGTCGGGCGAAGCCGATATTGCGCGGCTGATCGACCGGCTGTCGGTGAAATTGGGCGCGGCGCGGGTGCGGCGACCGTGCGCTGAGGAGAGCCATTTGCCCGAGCGGGCGAGCGGGTGGGAGGCGGCTGTAAATTCCTCCC
>JANNDN010000347.1:0-1913 GCA_031387795.1 Sphingomonas sp. | reverse complement strand
GATGCGCTACCGAACCGGCGGCGAATGGACCATGCCGATGGTCATCCGCTCACCCTATGGCGGGGGCATTTTCGGCGGCCAGACCCACAGCCAGAGCCCCGAAAGCCTGTTCACCCATATCGCGGGGTTGAAGGTGGTCATCCCCTCGACCCCGTACGACGCCAAAGGCCTGCTCATCGCCGCTATCGAGGATCCCGACCCGGTGCTCTTCTTCGAGCCCAAGCGCATCTACAACGGCCCGTTCGACGGCCACCACGACCGCCCGGTCACGCCGTGGGCCAAGCATCCCGCGGCGCAAGTTCCCGAGGGCCATTACACCGTTCCGCTGGGGCAGGCCAAAGTGGTGCGCGAGGGCGAGGCGCTGACCGTGCTGGCCTATGGCACCATGGTCCATGTCGCACTCGCCGCGGTCGAGGCGCAGGGTCTCGACGCCGAAGTTATCGATTTGCGCACTTTGGTCCCGCTCGACCTCGCGACGATCGAGGCGAGCGTCAAGAAGACCGGCCGCTGCCTGATTGCCCACGAGGCGCCGCGGACGAGCGGCTTCGGGGCCGAACTGATCGCTTTGGTCCAGGAACGCTGTTTCTATCATCTCGAAAGCCCGGTCGAACGCGTCACCGGCTGGGACACGCCCTACCCGCACAGCTACGAATGGTCCTATTTCCCGGGTCCGAAGCGGATGAAGAAAGCCCTTGAGAAAGTGATGGCCGACTGATGGCATTGTTCAAGTTCAAGCTGCCCGACATCGGCGAAGGCATTGCCGAGGCCGAGATCGTCGCCTGGCACGTCAAGGTCGGCGATGTCATCGGCGAGGACCAGCAGATCGCCGACATGATGACCGACAAGGCCACGGTCGAGATGGAAAGCCCGGTCGCGGGCAAGGTGGTCGAACTGGCCGGCGAAGTCGGCGACCAGATCCCGATCGGCTCGGTGCTCGCGGTGATCGAAACCGAAGGCGCCGACCGCGCCGAGGAAAGCGCCGCCGACAGCCAGGCCGAGCGCCCACTGGCGGATGGGGCGGTTTCGGCCACCCCCGCGCAGGCCAGGGAAATGCCGACGGTCGCGGCGGATGATTCCAAATCTCCCCTCCCTGCAAGGGAGGGGCCGGCGGTGGGTAGCGAGCGAAGCGAGCCGCCGGCATCGAGCCGGCGACCCGCTGAACCCACCCCAACCCCTCCCTTACAGGGAGGGGATAAGGCCCTCGCCTCCCCCGCCGTCCGCGCCCGCGCCCGCGACCTCGGCATCGACCTTGGCCAGGTGAAAACCACCTCCGACCGGATCCGCCATTCCGACCTCGACGCCTTCCTGCTGTACAGCGGCGGCAGCGTCTCCTCCCGCCCCGCGGCCCAGCGCCAGGACGAAGTGATCAAAGTCGTCGGCCTGCGCCGCAAGATCGCGGAGAACATGCAGGAGGCGAAACGCCGCATCCCGCACTTTGCCTTGGTCGAACAATTCGACGTCACCGCGCTCGAGGAAACCCGGGCGATGATGAACCGGGACCGCGGCTCCAACCCCAAGTTGACCGTCCTGCCGTTCCTGATCACCGCCCTCATCCGCGCGATGGACAAATGGCCGATGCTCAACGCCACCTATGACGACGACGCCAATGTCGTCACCCGCCATGGCGCGGTCCACATGGGCGTCGCGGCGCAAACCGATGGCGGGCTGATGGTCCCGGTCATCCGCGACGCGCAGGGCCTCAGCGTATGGGCCATCGCAGCGGAAATCCTGCGCCTCGCCGAGGCCGCGCGGACCGGCAAGGCGAGCCGCGAGGAACTCAGCGGCCCGACCTTCACCATCTCCTCCTTGGGGCCGATGGGCGGCATCGCCTCGACCCCGGTGATCGCCCCGCCGCAAGTCGCGACGATCGCGGTCAACAAGCTCCAGCAACTCCCCGTGATCGTCGACGGCGA
>JANNDN010000267.1:0-8276 GCA_031387795.1 Sphingomonas sp. | reverse complement strand
ATGGGTGAGGAGCCGGCGCCGTTCGATTTGCTCCACTGGAATAGCGACACCACCAATTTGCCCGCGGGCTGGCACCGCAACTACCTCGAGACGCTCTATCAATCGAACAAACTGGTCGAAAAGGGCGGGATCAGCGTCGCGGGGGTCCGGATCGACCTCGATACGGTGACAACGCCCGCCTACATTCAGGCCGGGCGCGAGGACCATATCGCGCCGCCTGAGAGCGTGTGGAAGGTGATGGACCATTTCGCCGGGCCGATGCGCTTCGTGCTTGCGGGCTCGGGCCATATCGCGGGCGTGGTCAACCCGCCCGCCGCGGGCAAATATCAATATTGGGTCAATGACGGAGACGCGCCCACACTCGAGGCGTTCGTCGCCGGGGCGAGCGAGCACAAGGGCAGCTGGTGGCCCGACTGGGTCGAGTGGCTGAAGAAGCAGGATCCCGCGATGGTCGAGGCGAAGGGCGCGCGAGTTCCCGGCAAGGGCAAGAGGAAGGCGATCGAGGACGCGCCGGGACGGTATGTGATGGCGCGTTAGGCCTAGATCCTCCCTGGGACGGGGAGGTGGCAGTCCGAAGGACTGACGGAGGGGGTTCGCCGCTTGGCACGCCCCCTCCACCAAGCTGCGCTTGGTCCCCCTCCCCGTTCCGGGGAGGAAATTTCTAGAGGATCCCGCCGCCGAGCATGAGACGGACGATCCCGACGACGATCACGAACAAATTGAGGTTGCGGCCGGCTGTCGAGCGCGAGGCGATGCCGATTGCGGTGCCGATGACCGCGAGCGGGATGATCAGCCAATTGGCCCAGCCGAGCAGAGGCAGGAAAGCGACCGCGGCGAGAACCAGCGCGACGAGGCCGACGATCAGCGAGACGATATTGAGCATGAGCGGGATCCTAGCATCATTCGGGCGGCTGCGGCAGCCGGGCCTTGTAGAGCAATGAGGTGACGTAGAATGCGAGCGCGGTCCAGATGGCCGCGAATGCGATGGCATGAGAAGGTGTGAACGGCTCGCCATAGACCAGCACCGCGAGGAGGAATTGCAGCGTTGGGGCGAGGAACTGGAGCATTCCGAGGGTCGAATAGGGCAGCCGCCGCGCCGCCGCGGTAAACAGCAGCAAGGGCGTGGTGGTGGCGATGCCCGCGAGCAGGAGCAGGACGTTCTGGCCGTCGCTGGCGGCGAAGGCGGTGCCGCTCGTCGCGGCGAGGAAGACGAGGTAGGCGATGGCGACCGGGGCGATCACCGCGGTCTCGAAGGCGAGGCCGGTGAGCGCGTCGGCTTTGACGACTTTGCGCAGCAGCCCGTACAGCGCGAAGGTCACGCATAAGGTCAGGCTGATCCACAATTGATCGAGCGCGCCAAGCGCCAGCACCGACACGCCCGCGCCGGCGATTCCGACCGCGGTCCACTGCATCCGCGATAGACGCTCGCCGAGCACGAAGCGGCCGAGCAGGACATTGGCGAGCGGGTTGAGATAATAGCCGAAGCTGGCGGCGAGGATGTGCCCCGAGACCACCGACCAGCTGTAGAGCGTCCAGTTGATCGCGATCAGGACCGAACTCAGCAGCAGGATAAGAACGGTGCGGCGGTGCTTGAAGATCGCCGCGAGGTTCGACCAGCGGCGACCGGCGAAGAGCAGCAGCGCGAGGAACGGCAGCGACCAGGTGACCCGGTGTGCCACGAGCGTGAAGGCGGTGACGCTGGGGATGAGCTTGAAATAGATCGGCATCACCCCCCACAGCCCATAAGCGCCGAGGCCGTAGAGGAAGCCGCTGTGCGATGGCGGGTCGGGCGGGCGGGGGGAGTTGTTCATTTCCTTGTCGCCTAGCCGTGGTGGACGCGGGTTGAAAGGCGATGGTTGACCGCGCCTTTGTTGATGTTGCGGCTGGCCCCTGCCATCAGTGGGGCGGGCAAGGCCGCAAGGAGGCGGGGACGATCGTCATGCACGGAACGCGCATCGCCATTGCCGCAGCTGCCGTGGCCGCGCTTGGTGTGATCGGCGGGTGCACGCCCAAGCCCAAGCTGCTGCCCGGCCAGACCCCGCGGGTCGAGGTTGGCCAGCCGCTCAAGGCGAGCGAATGGCAAACGGTCGCGACCGCCGCCGACGAGGATCGCCTGGCTCGGCTCGGCCTGGCCTGGCAGGATGCGCTGGCAGAAGCGCGCAAGACCAACCCGGGCGACGTTCGCAAGGAAGGCAGTTTGCTGACTCCGCGCTCGGCGTTGCCGCGGCCCGCGCCGACTCCTGGGAGCTATTATTGCCGCCTGATCAAGCTCGGCAAGGCCACGGCAAAGGGTAAGTCGTACGAGAGCTTCAAGCCCTTTTTCTGCTACGTCGAGGTTGAGGGCGATCTCTTCACCATCGTCAAGCAGACGGGCAGCCAGCGGCCCGCCGGGCGCTTGTGGGAGGACGATGAGGACACCCGCTACATCTTCCTCGGCAGCCTTGGCTTGGCCGAGGAAGACACGCCCGCGGGCTATGGCGAAAACCCCAAGCGCGACATGGCCGGCGTGCTCGAGCGGATCGCGCCGTTCAAATGGCGGCTGGTGATCCCGTGGCCGCAGAGCACCTCCAAGCTCGACGTGTTCGAACTGACGCCGGTGCCCGCACAGCCCGAATGAGCGCGGACGATCCGGCTCGTGCGGGCCTGCTCGCCGATCCCGCCGAGGCGCGCGCGATCCTCACCGCCTGCGCCAAGGCGGGGGAGGCGATCACGTATTCGGAAATGCTGGGGCTGCTCGGCCACCCGTTCAGCCGGCCGAAGATGCGCGCCTTGTGCAAGGTCCTGAGCGTGGTCGACGGCGAGGCCGAGGAGCGGGGCGAGCCGGAGCTGGCGGTGCTGGTGGTGCGCCAGTCGGACGGGTTGCCGGGACAGGGCTGGTGGATCGAGGGGGCGCGGCAGCATGGGTATGCGGGGCCGTGGGAAGGCCCGGCGGCGGCCCGGCTGATCCGCAAAGTGCAGGCGCGGGTGTTTGGGTTTTGGGCAGAAAGTCCCTCCCCGGTACGGGGAGGTGGCAGTGCGAAGCGCTGACGGAGGGGGTTTTCCGCGTGGCCCGCCCCCTCCACCATCCTCCGGATGGTCCCCCTCCCCGTACCGGGGAGGACTTGCTAAAGCCCCCCCCATGCCTGAACCCCGCACCTTTACAATATCCGAAGATGACGACGGCATCCGGCTTGACCGCTGGTTCAAGCGGCATTTGCCCGACGTCAATTTCAACCTCGTGTCGCGCTGGGCGCGGACCGGGCAGCTGCGGCTCGACGGCCAGCGCGCGGCGCCGGGCGACCGCATCGCGGTGGGCCAGAAACTGAGCGTGCCGCCCGCCGAGGCCGAGCCGGAGCGCGAGCGACGCGCGGTCGTCAAGCGGGTCGAGCTCACCCCCGAGGAAGAAGAGCTGATCCGCGACATGGTGATCCGCGAGGATCAGGACAGCTTCGTGCTCAACAAGCCGCCGGGCCTGGCGACGCAGGGCGGGACCAAGACCAATCAGCACCTCGACCGGCTGCTCGACGGGCTGGCCGACGAGCGCGGGCGCCCCAAGCTCGTCCACCGGCTCGACAAGGACACGTCGGGGGCGCTGCTCGTCGCCCGCACCGCGCGGTCGGCGGGCCATTTCGCCAAAGCCTTTGCGGGCCGCACCGCGCGCAAGGTCTATTGGGCGCTGGTCGTCGGGGTGCCTTCGCCTGAAGAGGGGCTGATCGACGCGCCGCTCGCCAAGCAGCCGGGGAGCGGGGGCGAGAAGATGCACGTCGACGAGGAGAACGGGCTCGCCTCGCGGACCCGCTTCCGGACCATCGATCGAGCCGGCAATCGCGCCGCCTGGGTCGAACTCCAGCCGCTGACCGGGCGCACCCACCAGTTGCGCGCGCACATGGCGGCGATCGGCCACCCGATCGTCGGCGATGCCAAATATGGCGGGGCCGAGGCGTTCCTGACCGGCGGGGTGAGCCGCAAGATGCACCTCCATGCGCGGCACCTCAGGATCGATTCGCCCGGCGGCGGCAAGATCGAGGCCACCGCCGATTTGCCCGCGCATTTTTCCGAGAGCCTGGCGATGCTCGGGTTCGAGCCGCTGGCGGGCGACATGCTGCCGCTCGATAAGCCCAAGCCCGGGCCCGAGGACAAGAAGCGCAAGGCGAGCGCGGCGGCCAAGATCAAGCGGCGCGAACGGCGCGGCGAACGGCGCTCGCGCGGCGCGCCGCCGGTGAAAGCCAAGCGCCGGTGAAAGCGAGGCACCCATGAACCGGCTGGCCTTGTTCGATTGCGACGGGACCCTGGTCGACAGCGGCGCGAGCATCCACCGGGCGCTCGCCGACAGCTTCGGCCGCAACGGCCACGACGTGCCCGCGCCGGCGGACGCGCAAAGGGTGATCGGGCTGAGCCTGACCGAGGCGATGGCGGCGCTGCTTCCGGATCACGCGCCCGACGACCATCAAGGCATGGCCGAGGAATATAAGAAGAGCTTTATCGCGATGCGGGCCGCGGGCGAGGTCGAGGAGCCGCTCTACGACGGGATCCTCGAGCTGCTCGACGCGCTCGAAGCCGATGGCTGGCTGCTCGGCGTGGCGACGGGCAAGTCCGACCGCGGGCTCCGACACTGCCTCGAGGCGCACGGCCTCGCCGATCGCTTCGTCTCGCTCCAGACCGCCGACCGTCATCCGTCCAAGCCCGACCCGGCGATGGCGCTCCAGGCGATCGCCGAGGCCGGCGCCGCGCCCGCGACCACCTTCGTCATCGGCGACACCAGTTACGACATGATGATGGCGGCCAATGCCGGGGCCAAGGCGATCGGGGTCGCCTGGGGCTATCATGACGATGCCGAGCTGCTCGCGGCCGGGGCGCTTGGCGTCGCCGAGCACCCACGCGACATCATGAGGCTGATCGAAGGGGATGGCGGGTGAGCGACGACGACACGAAATGGCGCAACCGCCTGCTTGCCTATAGCGCGGTCAGGCTTGGCGGATTGCTGGTGTTCGGGCTCGGGGTGGCGATCTTCTACACCGACATGCTGCGCGAGGGCGGGTGGCCGCAACTCGGCGCTCTGATCATCGTCCTCGGGCTGGCCGACGCCTTGTTCGCGCCGAGAATGCTCAAGAAACATTGGGACCGCGAGGATGGCGGGACTCGGTGAAGCGCTTCTGGAAGGAAGCGTGCGTGACCGCGGCGAAAGGCGGCTGGGGAATCGCCCTCGACGGCAAAAGTGTGCGGACTCCGGCCAAGGCCGAGCTGACCGTTCCGGCCCGGCGCCTGGCGGACGCGATTGCGGCGGAATGGGCCGCGGTCGAGGGTGACATAAAGCCGCGCACAATGCCGCTGACCGGGCTCGCCAATGCCGCGATCGACCGCGTCGCACCCGACCGCGCAGCCTTCGCCGCGAACCTCGCGCAATATGCCGAGGGCGACCTCGCTTGCTACCGCGCCGAAGGGCCGGAGGGACTGGCCGAGCGGCAGGCGCGCGACTGGGACGCGCTGCTCGGCTGGGCGCGGCGGCGCTTCGACGTCGATTTCGCGGTCACGACCGGGATCACCCATGTCGAACAGCCCACGGCGACGGTCGAGCGGCTGGCGCATGAAGTCGCCGCGCTCGACGCATTCCAGCTCGCTGCGCTGTCGCCGATGGTGACCGCGAGCGGCTCGCTGGTGGCGGCGCTGGCGGTGGTGGATGGAGCCTATGGCGCGGACGAGGCGTGGGCGGCGGTCACCGTCGACGATGACTGGCAGCGCGAGCGCTGGGGCTCGGACGCCGAGGCCGAGGCGGCGCTGGCGGGGCGCAAGGCGGACTTTTTAGCGGGGGCGCGGTTGCTAGAGCTGGTGATGAGTTAGTCGTCATTGCGAGGAGCCGAAGGCGACGCGGCAATCCAGTGGCCGCAGCTGGATTGCTTCGCTTCGCTCGAAATGACGAGCATTAGCCGATCAAACTGCGGACGAAATCGGTGAGGCCGAGCTGGCGGGTGCGCTTCAGGCGTTCGGCGGCGACGATTGCCCGGACCTCGCTTAAGCAGCGGTCCATGTCGTCGTTGACCAGCACATAATCATATTCGGCCCAATGCTCGATCTCGCCCGCGGCGCGGAGCATGCGGTCCTCGATCACCGCATTGCTGTCGGTGCTGCGTGCGACCAGACGGCGTTCAAGCTCGCCCATTGATGGGGGCAACAGGAAAATCGTGACGAGGTCGCTGCCCATCCGTTCCTGAAGCTGGCGAGCGCCCTGCCAGTCGATGTCGAAGAGGATGTCGCGACCGGCCTCGATGGCATTCCGCACGGGGGCGGCGGGGGTGCCGTAGCGGTGGCTGAAGACGGTCGCATATTCGGCGAATTCACCCGCCTGCGCCATGCGCTCGAACTCGGTCGCCTCGACGAAATGATAGTCGCGGCCGGGGCGCTCACCGGGGCGCATCGGGCGGGTGGTGGCGCTGACCGACATCGCGATGTCGCGGTCGGCCTCGAGCAGCAGCCGCGAGATCGTCGTCTTGCCCGCGCCCGAAGGCGAGGAGAGGACGACGAGGAGCCCGCGGCGAAGGCGGGGATTGAACGGCTCGGAGCGCTCCATGGCCGCTCTTGTGTCGGCTTGGGCGGCCTCGTCAAGCGCGGTTATTGTGCACTGCACAAAAAACTCTTGAAATGTTGCGGCGCACCCTTTATGTTGCAGCGCAGCAAAGAAGAGGATTCGACTTTCATGACCGACCAGAAAAACAGCAATCTGACCGAGGCTTCGGCCAAGGCGACCGACGCCGCTCTCGACAGCGTTTCGGCCAACACCAAGACGGTCACCGAGACCGCCAAGAAAATCGTTGCGACCGCCGCCGACGCCGCGCCCAAGGCGCGCAAGGCCGCCCGCAAGCCGGCTCGCACCGCCAAGCGCCGCACGGTCAAGGCGACCAAGCGCGTTGCCGCCAAGCGCACCGCGACCAAGCGCACTGCCACCAAGCGCGTCGCCGCCAAGCGTGCCGTTCGCGCCACCATCACTTCCGCCGCGCCGAAGCGCGCCGCTCAGACGAGGACCATCAGCATGACCAATTATGATTTCTTCAAGGGCTTCGACGCCATCCCGACCTTCGCTCCGTTCCAGGGCGTGTTCGGCAAGACCAATGACAATGGCACCCAGATCGCCGAGCGTGGCCAGAAGGTCGCTCAGGAGCTCGCCGATCTCACCCGCGCCAACGTCGAAGCGGTGGTCCAGGCCGGCCGCGTCGCCAGCGAAGGCGCCCGTGCGATGACCCAGGACGCCGTCAGCTCGAGCCGCCAGGGCTTCGAGAAGGCCGCCGACGCGATCCGTACGCTCGCCGAAGCCAAGTCGCCGACCGAGTATCTCCAGCTTCAGGGCGAGTTCGCCCGCGCTTCGTTCGACCGCATGGTCACCGAAGGCTCGAAGATGGCCGAATCGATGGTCAAGCTGGCCGGCGAGAGCTTCCAGCCGATTTCGACCCGCGCCACGGCCAATGCCGAGCGCTTCAACACCCTCGTTGCCTGAACCTCTCCCCTCCTCCTAGTTCAGGCTACGACTGGCGGCCGCTCCTCAATGGGGCGGCCGCCTTTTTTTTGTGTCCGAACGGGTCCGCGCCACTTGCCGCTGTTTCAGGGGGTGTCCTATCTTAGGGCCGATGAGCGACTTGCGTTGGATGATGGCGGACGAACCCGAAGACGGCGGTATCGACGAGATCGAGACCGGGGTCGCGACGCGCACCCGCCCGCGGACCAAGAAGCCCAGCAACTATAAAGTGCTGATGCTCAACGACGATTACACGCCGATGGAGTTCGTCGTGCTCGTCCTCCAGCAATTCTTCTCGATGAGCATCGAGGATGCGACTCGGGTGATGTTGCAGGTCCACCAGAAGGGCGTCGCGGTGTGCGGCGTGTTCACTTATGAAGTGGCGGAGACGAAGGTGACCCAGGTGATCGACTTCGCGCGCGAGAACCAGCACCCGCTTCAGGCAACGTTGGAGAAGGCTTGATCCTCCCGGGCTGGCTAGTCCGTTCGTCCTGAGTAGCCGTCGAGCTGATGGCGTATCGAGGACATCCTTCGATACGGGCCTTCGGCTGCGCTGCGCTGCGCTCAGTCCATACTCAGGACGAACGGGTTGGATTGATCCGCGAGCCCCGGAGAGGATTGTAACGCTCCCGTCACCCGCTAAAGCGCGGCGGTGGACAGCATCTGGATTCAGGGCGGCAAGCGCCTCGAGGGCGAGATTCCGATTTCGGGCGCGAAGAACAGCGCGCTGACGCTGCTGCCATGCGCCTTGCTGACCGACCAGAAATTGACGCTCGGCAATCTGCCGCGGCTC
>JANNDN010000294.1:0-4585 GCA_031387795.1 Sphingomonas sp. | reverse complement strand
GCTTGGCCTCATCGCCCGAACGGCACGGGGGCGATGCCTCAACGGGCGCGGCTGGACCCACCTGGGGCTCAATCCCCCGGCGAGCGCTCAGAGTGGCTTGTTCGAGGGTAAGTAATGCCGTCCACGTGTCATCCCGGACTTGATCCGGGATCCACCTTTTCCATCTGCCGCACCGTCAGGTTGATTCCCGCTGTCGCGGGAATGGCGATATTGGCGGCCATGCCTGCCTCCGCCCAGCCCGCGCCCTCGACCTACGCCAGGGATTCGGCCTGGCTGTGTCTGCCCGGCCGCGCGGACGCCTGTTCGACCCCGCTGGCGACGACCGCGCTCGATCCCAATGGCTATGGCTCGACCGGCTACAGCGTGGTGGCAAAAGACCCGCCGGTCGACTGTTTCTACGTCTACCCGACCGTCTCCAACGACCGCGGGCTCAACAGCGACATGGTTGCGGGCCGCGAAGAGCGGTTGATGGCCCAGACCCAGTTCGCGCGTTTCGCCTCGGTGTGCCGGCCGTTCGCTCCGGTCTATCGGCAGATGACCATCGCCTCAATCGCTGCTTTTGCCACGGGCTCGGACGTCACCCAGGCGGGCGAGCTGGCCTATCGCGACGTCCGCGATGCCTTCCGCCAATTTGCCCGCGAACGCAGCGGCGGGCGGCCGTTCGTGCTCGTCGGTCACAGCCAGGGCAGCCTGATGCTCCAGCAATTGATCGCGCGGGAGATCGAGAGCGACCCCGCGCTGGCGCGCCGGATGCTCCTCGCCATCCTCCCCGGCTACAACGTCCTCGTGCCCGCCGGGAAAAAGGTCGGCGGGACGTTCGAGTCGACGCCCTTGTGCAGTCGCGAGGGCGAAACCCGCTGCGTGCTGAGCTGGACCAGCTTTCGCGAAAAGAACGTCCCTCCCGCGGGCGCGATCTTCGGCTTTTCCGACCGCCCGGGCATGACCGTCGCCTGCACCAACCCGGCGCGCCCCGGCGCCGCCGGCTGGGTGCCGAGCGACAGTTACTGGTACACGCTCTCGACTCTGCCGGTGGCCGGCGGCCCAATCCGCTGGTCGAGCGAAGGCGCGCCGCCGAGCCCGTTCCTCCGCGCCGACGGCCTGACCTCGCTGCGCTGCGTCAACGATGGCCCGCGCAGCTATCTGTCCGTGCGCACCAACGTCGATCCCGCCGACCGGCGCACCGACCGCATCGGCGGCGAGGTCGCGGTGTTCGGGATGTTCCTGCCCGGCTGGGGGATGCACCTCGCCGACCTGGCGATCGCGCAAGGCGACCTTGTCCGTCGGGTCGGCGATCTCAGCGTTCGATCCAGAACAGTTCCTCGACCGTAAGGCCGAGCGCCTGGGCGAGCTTGATCGCCAGCGTGGCGGAAGGGGTGAAGACCGCGTTCTCGACCGTGTTGACGGTTTTGCGCGTGACTCCCACCCGCTCGGCCAGTTCGGCCTGGGTCAGGCTCAGTTCGCCGCGGTGTTCCTTGATCGAATTGGCGAGCCGTTCAGCCATCGCGCTGCGAGCGCCGCTCAAGCATGCCGAAACGCATCAGCGCCGCGCCAATCCCGATGGTCATGATCAGATGGATCGCCTCGCGACCGGTCATCGGCTCGTAAAGGTCGATGACGTAGAGCGCGACGCAACCCAGCATCGCCGCGAGAAAGCCCGAGCGGAACGCGGTGTTGCGGTGGGCGCGAGTGACTTCGTCGTTGGCGAGATCGCGCACCGCCTTGGGATAAATCCACCCGCCCCCGGTCACCAGCACGAGAAGGAGGACGATCGACAGGACCATCCAGGCGGCGATGTGGACATGATCGACCGCGCCCCCCGCCCTCGCCGGCTCGCTGAAATAGATCGCCTGTTGCGAAATGAAGAGAATAGCGAGAACGGGCCACAGCCGCGCTCGGCGGCGGGTTAGCCGTTCGGCCTGTTCGGCGATTGTCTGCTCGCTCATGTCTGTCCCCATAAAAAGTAACGTCCGGGTTACATGTAACCTTGATGTTACATCGTCGTCAAGCAGCTTTTGCGTCGCCGGATTCGGCCAGCTAGAGCCTGAAGGATGACCCAGAGCTCGTTCGACACACCATATCGCGGCGGGCTCGTCGGGCGTTCACACCATTATGCGCTGACGGTCTATTTCGAGGACACCGACGCCTACGGCATCGTCTATTATGCCAATTATCTGAAATTCATGGAGCGCGCCCGTTCGGACATGTTGCGCTCGGTCGAGATCGACCAGTTCGCCGAGCTTGCGGCGAGCGGCAGCGCTTATGCGGTGGTCGAGGCGCACCTCAAATATCGCCGCCCGGCACGGCTCGGGGACGACGTCCTGGTCATCAGCACCGTCCGTCAGGTCCGCGCCGCCGCGGTCGACATTCAGCAGCGGGTCATGCGCCAAGACCAATTGCTCGTCGAAGGGCTGATCACCGCCGCCTTCCTCGACGGGCAGGGCCGCCCGCGCCGCCATCCGCGCGACTGGGTGCAGAAATTCGAGAGGTTCGTCGCCGAAGAATGATCCGCGTTGTGTGTCGATTTCTGTGCCTTGGCCTGGCGCTCGCCGCAGGGCCGGCGCTCGCCCAGCCGGCACGACCCGCGGCGACTGTGATCGCGGTTCCGCCGCTGACCACGTCCTCGACCGGGGACCAGGCGAACCTCGACCTCGCGCTGGCTTGGCAGGCGACGCAGCTGGTCGTCGCCGATCTCCGCGCGACCAGCGAGCTGATGCCGCTGCCCCCGCGCCAGAAGGATTATTATTCCTATCCCGAAGTGACCGCGCCTAACTTCCCCAAATGGCGGTCGGCCGGGGCCAAGGCGCTGGTCACCGGATTCGTCCAGACCCGATCCGACGGCCGCCTGACCTTCGGCTGCTACGTCTATGACGCGGTCAGCGGGCGCGAGCTGGCACGGAAGGGCTTCGTCGTCGGCGCCGGCGACTGGCGCCGCGCGGCGCACAAATGTTCGGGTCTCGCCTATCAATCGGTCACTGGCTCGCCGGGCATGTTCGACACCCGCATCGCTTATGTCGCGGAAACCGGATCGGCGCCCAATCTGGTGCGGCGGATCGCGGTCATGGACAGCGACGGCTTCAATCATGAATATGCGACCCAGGGCGAGACGATGGTGCTGTCGCCCAGGCTGTCCGCGCGCGCCCAGACCCTCGCCTTCGTCAGCTACACCGGCGGCGCGCCGCACATCCGCATCCTCGATTTCTCGAGCGGCCGGACCAGTTCGCTGATCGCCGGCGACCCGATCAGCTTCGCCCCGCGCTTTTCGCCCGATGGACGCAGACTCGTATTCACCATGCTCCAGGGCACCAACCCCGACCTTTATATCGCCGATGCCGCCGGTGGCCCGCCGGTCCGCCTGACTAGCGCGCCTGGAACCGACACCGCACCCTCCTTCTCCCCCGACGGGAGCAAAATCGTGTTCGAAAGCGACCGCTCGGGCAGCCAGCAGCTTTATGTGATGGATGTCGGCGGCTCGAACCAGCGCCGGCTGAGCTTCGGCGGCGGCTGGTATGCGGCGCCCTCGTGGAGCCCCGACGGCGAATCGATCGCCTTCGTCTCGCGCAGCAGCAGCGGGCGCCGGATCGGGGTCATGCGCGCCGACGGCAGCGGCGAGAAAGTGCTCACCAACGGATCCACCGACGATTCGCCGGCGTGGGCGGCAAGCAGCCGCGAATTGCTGTTCGAGCGCACCGACGCCAGCGGCCGGCCGGGGCTCCAGCGACTGACCCTGGACGGTAGCGAGCCGCGCGCGATGACCATCCCGCAACCGGGCTCGGACCCCGACTGGTCGGGCGTCGTCGATTGATTAGGATTGCAATTCTTTCGTTCGCCGCGGTCATGGCGAGCGCCGCGGGAGTGGCCCAAGTTGCACCCGTGCAAGCTGTGCCGATCGACCTGCTGCGCGCCGACCTCATCGCCAAATCGGGCGGGATGACGATCTATTTCGGGAGCGGCAGCGCGGTCATCGGCGCGCCTGCGCGGCCGATGATCGGTGCCCAGGCGCAATGGCTCCTCCTCCATCCCGAAGTGTCGCTGCGGGTCGAGGGGCATGGCGATCCGGGAGATACCCGCGATCATGCGCTGGCGATCGGCGCCCGCCGCGCCGCGGCGTTGCGCGAATATTATTTGTTGCTCGGGGTTCCGCCCGGACAGGTGTCGATCATGAGCTGGGGCAACGAGCGCCCGGGTCCGCCGCGCGCCGACCTCAAGCTGCTGGCTCCCTCAAGCGGCGCGCCGCTGGAAGCCGCTGTGCGCTAGCCACCAGCGGGCTTCGCGCTGGGCCTCGGCGATTTCGCGGGCGGTCATTTCCAGCGCGATTTCGGCGCGGCACTCCTGGCCCCGGCCGCTCCCCGACAGAGCCGCGAGGTTGAACCATTTGTGCGCTTCGACCAGATCGACGTCCATGCCGCCGCGGCCGGTCGAATACGTCAGGCCAAGCTCGAACAGCGCGTCGACGTCGCCGTTTTCCGCGTCGGCAAGTCGACTGCGGAGCAGGAACTCCGCCCCTTTTTCGCTGATTGCACTCATGAAACCCTCCCCCAACACTGTGTGCGGCAAGGTTCGGCCCAATCTGGCAAACAAATGGTTA
>JANNDN010000257.1:0-3377 GCA_031387795.1 Sphingomonas sp. | reverse complement strand
ATGTCGACCAAGTCATCGACGCGATTGGACAGTGGCGGACCAGCCGGTGACCTCGCATGGATGACTTCAAGGGCATCGCCCGCAACATCGCGGTCCATGATCGTATCGCGCGTCAGTATGAGAAGCGGCACGACGAGATTTTCAACCCGCGCGAGCAGGCTCGGCTGGGCGCGGTGCTGGGCGACGCCAAAGCGGCGATCGAAAGCGGGCGGGCGCCGCTTCGGGCGCTCGATTTCGGGTGCGGGTCGGGCAATCTCACCGATCATCTCCTGCGCCTCGGGTTCGAGGTTACCGCCGCCGACGTCAGCCAGGCGTTCCTCGATCTGGTCGCCAGTCGTCATCCGGGCGCACCCCTCAAGACCCACCGGCTCAACGGCCGCGACCTCGCCGAAATCGCGGACGGCGCGTTCGATCTCGTCGCGACCTATTCGGTGCTTCACCACATTCCCGATTATCTCGGCGCGCTGACCGAGGTTGCGCGGGTGTGCGCGATTGGTGGGGTGATCGTCATCGACCACGAACAGAATGAGGAGTTCTGGAGCGGCAATCCGGCGTTTGCCGAGCTTCAGAAGACGGCGCTGCGGAGCGACTGGCGGAAATTTCTCCGCCCGAGCAATTATTACCACAAGGTCCGCCGGCTGTTCGACCCGCGGCACGCCAACGAGGGCGATATCCACGTCTGGCCCGACGATCACATCGACTGGCCAGCCATCCGCGAATTGCTGAAGGGACGCGGGTTCGAGGTCGTCCGCGCCGAGGATTACCTCCTCTACCGCGGGCTTTACCGCGAGGACGTCTTCGATCGCTTCGTCGGCCGTTGCACCGACACCAAGGTCATGATCTTGCGCAAATGTGCGGCATAGCGGGATCTTTCGGCGCCAGGGGCGCGGACCAAGCGGTGGTGGCGGCGATGACCGCGACGATCGCGCACCGCGGTCCCGATGGCGAGGGCATCTGGCTCGACCCCGAGGCGGGGATCGGGCTCGGCAGCCGGCGGCTGGCGATCATCGATTTGTCGCCCGCGGGGCTGCAGCCGATGCATTCGGCCGACGGTCGCTATGTCCTCACCTTCAACGGCGAAATCTACAACCATCCCGAACTGCGCGCTTTGCTCGAGGGGGCGGGGTTGGCGCCGGCGGGCGGGTGGCGCGGGCATAGCGATACCGAGACGTTCCTGCAGGCGATCGCGGCTTGGGGTCTCGGGCCAGCGCTCGAGCGCGCGGTGGGCATGTTCGCCTTTGCCTTGTGGGACCGGCGCGAGCGGGCGCTGCGGCTGGTCCGCGACCGCTTCGGCGAGAAACCGCTTTATTACGGCTGGGTCGGTAAGACCTTGGTGTTCGGGTCCGAGCTCAAGGCGCTGCGCGTGGTTCCCGGTTTCAAGGCCGGGATCGACCGCCGCGCGGTGTCGCTGCTCGCCGCGCGCGGATACGTTCCGGCGCCGCTGTCGATCTACGACGGCATCTTCAAGCTTCCGCCGGCGAGCATTCTCACCGTCGAGACGGGGGCCACGCCGCTTCGCGATCCGCCAGTCGAGGGTGCGTTCGATGGCGGGGTCGGGCTCAAGGCGTGGTGGTCCTACCGCTCGGTGCTCGAGGCCGGGCTTGGCGATCCGATCGAGGACGAAGAGGAGGCGCTCGACGAGCTCGAGGCGGTGCTGGCCCGCGCCATCGCCGCCCAGTCGTTGGCCGACGTACCGGTCGGCGCGTTTTTGTCCGGGGGCATCGACAGCTCGACGATCGTCGCGCTGTACCAGAAATATTCGGGCGTTCCGGTCCGGACCTTCACCATCGGCTTTGGCGATCTGGCCTATAATGAGGCCGACGAAGCGCGCGCGGTGGCGCGTCATTTCGGCACCGAGCATCACGAGCGGGTGGTGACCGCGCGCGACGCGCTCGACCTCATCCCGAACCTCCCGCGCATCTATGACGAGCCCTTCGCCGACCCCTCGCAAATTCCCACCTGCCTGGTCGCCGCCTTCGCCCGCGAGAAAGTGACGGTGGCGCTGTCGGGCGACGGCGGGGACGAAGTGTTCGGTGGCTACAACCGCTACACCGGCCTCGCCGGCGCCTGGTCCGCGAAAGCGAAGGGGCGGGCGTTGGCCGGTCCCGCGGCGCGGGTACTGGGCCTGGTCCCGGCGGGCGCCTGGGGCAAGGCCGCGAGCCTCGCCCGGCGGCGCCGGCAGCCGCCCGAGTTCGGGATCAAGGTGCGCAAGACTTTGCGCCTGCTCGGGCGGTCGCGCGGGCTCGACCGGTTCGTGACCGACTTCCTCGATTCCTGGTCTGAGCGTGGCTCGCCGGTTCCGGGCGGCGATCCGGGCGAGTTCGGGCGCCTCGATTTCGAGGTGGGCGGCGGGGCCGGCACTGCGCTTCGGATGATGCACGCCGATGCGACCAGCTATCTGCCCGACGACATCTTGTGCAAGGTCGACCGCGCGACGATGGCGGTCGGGCTGGAAGGCCACGCACCGTTCCTCGACCATCGCGTCGCCGAATATGCGGCGCGCCTGCCGATGCGGATGAAGGTCCGCGGGCGCGAGGGGAAATGGATCGTCCGCCGGCTGCTCGATCGCGAGATCCCGGCTGCGTTGGTGCGCCGGCCCAAGGCGGGATTTTCGGTGCCGCTGGGCGATTGGCTACGCGGCCCGCTGCGCGATTGGGCGGAGACGCTGCTGGACCCCAAAAGGCTTGGCGAGCAGGGCTGGTTCGACCCCCGATCGGTCGGCACCGCGTGGCGCGATCATCTGGGTGGCAAGCGCGACCTTGCATCCGCGCTTTGGCCGGTGCTGATGTTCGAAGCGTGGCGGGTGAACGGAAACTAATCGCGCCCGACCGAGCGGATTTGTCGGCAAAGTGTTACTTCTAAGCAACAAATACTGATTAATGTGGTGGCAAGCAACTCCGCAATGGCGTAGGCGTTCAGCATGTGCGCGGCGAGGTATTCGCCATGCGTGACGGGAGATGACTATGAGTAAGCGTTTGATCGGGGCAGTCGTGGGCGGTGCATTGATGGTCGCTTCGACCACTGCAGTTGCCGCGGAATCCAGGGCCTCGCTCGCTTCCGCCAGTCCTTGGGCCACCCTCAGCGTGATGAGCGGCGCGGCCACTGCGGCGACCTTCTGCGGTTCGTCCGCTGTCATTGCCGGCGCCCAGGCAGCAATTGCCCAGGGCGGTTGCGTTCTTCCGCAGGTCGACAGTGCCGCGGCGGTTCCGCAGAGCGCGGCAAGCGCTCCGCCGCGCCCGATCCCGGTACCTCCGGTTGAGCCGGTCGGCGGTCTCTATTTCGACCCCCTGCTGCTCGCCATTGGCGCGGTTGCGATCGCTGCTCTGGTCTATTTCCTCGTCGTCAAAAAGGGCGGCAACAGCCCCAACAGTCCCGCG
>JANNDN010000258.1:0-3177 GCA_031387795.1 Sphingomonas sp. | reverse complement strand
AGTTTCCAGCTGCTTCAGGCGGGCCTCAAGGACGGCCGCGCCGACCTCGCTTTCTACGCCTTCGATTTGCTGGTCGAGAAGGGCGAGGACATCCGCAAATTGTCCAACCTCGAACGCAAGCAGCGGCTCGCCGCTTTGCTCGAGGGCGTCGCCCCGCCGATCCTCTACGGCGATCATATCGTCGGTAAGGGCGAGGCGCTGTTCGCGGCGATCTGCAAGGAAGGCGGCGAGGGGATCATCGCGAAGAAGGCCGACGCCACCTATCAGGGCAAGCGAACGCGCAACTGGCTCAAGATCAAATGCACCCGGCGGCAGGAATTCGTCATCGTCGGCTGGGCCGAGAGTGACAAAGCGCGGGGCTTCCGCTCGCTGCTTCTCGCGACGCGCGACGGCAAGGCGCTGACTTATGCCGGCAAGGTCGGCACCGGGTTCACGATGAAGCTGATGGAAGACCTCCTCGCGACGATGCGCCCGCTCGAAATTGCGGAGCCCGAACTCGAGATTCCGCGGGCGGAGAAGAAGGGCGCGCATTTCCTCAAGCCGGAGCTGGTCGCCGAGATCGCGTTTACCGAATTCACCCGCGAAGGCACGCTGCGCCACCCCAGCTTCATCGCCCTGCGCGAGGACAAGCCGGCGGCGAGCGTCAAGCGCGAGACCGCCGAGCATCTATCGGCGAAGGAGCGCGGCGCCGAGCGGCCGACCGCCGCTTCGCTCGGTGCCCGCATCACCAATCCCGATCGGCCGATCTTTCCCGAGGAGAAGCTGACCAAGGGCGACCTCGCGGACTATTATGCCGCCATCGCGCCGCTGATCATGGTCGACACCGCGCGCCGTCCGACGACCCTCATCCGCTGTCCCCAGGGCCGCGCCAAGAAGTGCTTTTTCCAGAAGCACGACAGCGGCTCGTTCGGCGAGCACGTCAAGCACATCCCGATCAAGGAAAAGGACGGCGGCACCGAGGACTATCTCTACTTCGACGACATCATGGGGCTGCTCGCCTGCGTCCAGATGGGGACGATCGAATTCCACGGCTGGGGGAGCAAGGTCGACAAGGTCGAATATCCCGACCGCCTAGTGTTCGACCTCGATCCCGACGTCGGCCTGGGCTTCGATCGGGTCAAAGAGGCCGCGCGGCGGCTCCGCGCCTTGCTCGCCGACATGGGGCTCGAGACGTTTCCGATGCTGACCGGGGGCAAGGGCATCCACGTCATCGCCCCCCTCGACGCCAGCGCCGATTGGCCCGCCGTCAAAAGCTTCGCCGACCGCTTCAGCCGCGCCATCGCCGAGGCCGAGCCGGAGACGTTCACCGCCAACATCCGCAAGGTCCAGCGCAAGGGGCGGATCTTTCTCGACTGGCTCCGTAACCAGCGGGGAGCGACCGCGGTCATGCCTTATTCGGCGCGCGCTCGCGAAGGCGCCCCGGTCGCCGCGCCGATCGCCTGGGAGGAACTGGGCGACTTCGACGCCGCCAGTCATTTCACCATCCGCGATGCCGACGTGCTGCTCGACCGGGCCTCGGCAAAAGCACTCGCGGGTTGGGGCGCTGCGAACCAGTCGCTGCCCGACCTTTAGTCTTCGAGCGGGAAGCGGATCGCTGCGGTCAGCCCGTCGGGCCGCCAGTCGCGCTCGATCGTGCCCTTCAGGTCGGACTTCACGCTCATCGCGATCATGCGGTGGCCGAAACCGCTGCTCGGCACATCCGACGCGCACGGTGGCCCCTGCTCGACCCACTCGATCGCGACTTCCTCGCCGTCGCGTAACCAGTCGACCGACAGCGTGCCGTCGTCGTTGCACAAGGCGCCATATTTGACCGCGTTGGTGAACAGTTCGTGGAGAATCATCGACAGGCCCAGTACTTGGCCGGGCTTGAGCAGGATCTCAGGGCCGCCGAAGCGGGCTCGGCCGGCGGCGACCTCGTCCCCGAGTACCCGTTCGGCCAGCGCGGTCAGCGAGACATCGTGCCACACTTTTCCGACCAGCAGTTCGTGCGCCCTCGCGAGCGATTCGAGCCGCCCCGAGAAAGCGCTCTGGAAGCTCTCGATGTCGGCTGAGACCTTGGCCGTCTGCTGCGCGATGGCGGCGACGACGGTCAGCATGTTCTTCACCCGATGCTCGGATTCCTGAAGGATCCGCTGTTGCCGCTCGGCCTCGGCGTGGCGCTCGCTGATGTCGCGCATGAAACCGATGAACAGCCGCTCGCCGAACTGGTCGCTGGGCGACACCGACAGCTCGATCGGGAATTCCTCCCCGGCGCGGTTGAGCGCGGTAACCTCGATCCTTTTGCCCAGCACCGGACCTTGGCCGGTCGCAAGGTAATGGGTGAGTCCCTTGGTGTGCGCCGCGCGAAAGGCGGGCGGGACGATCAGTTCGGCGAGGATTTGCCCGTTCGCTTCGGCCGCGGTCCAGCCGAACAGGCTCGCCGCATGGTCGTTCCAGCCGATCACGCTGCCCGCTTCGTCCATGACGACGACGGCATCGAGCGCGGTATCGAGGACCGACTGCAAGCCGGCGTGAAGGAGCCCCCAGGACAGATTCATTCCGCCTGCTTTATGGATATTCTGAAACTATTCCAGTGGCTTATTTCAAACCGACGAAAATTTGTCGGTCGCCCGCACCAGGCCGTCGAGGATTCCCGGTTCGTTGTAGAGGTGCCCGCCATCGGGGACGATCCGAAGGTCCACTTCGGGCCAGGCCTGCTTGAGCTGCCACGCCGCTCGGGGCGGAGTGCAGGTGTCGTGTCGGCCCTGGACGATCACTCCAAGGATGCCGCGCAGCCTGGCCGCACCCTCGAGCAGCTGGCCTTCCTCGAGCCATCCCTTGTTGATCATGTAGTGATTCTCGATCCGGGCGATCGCGATCGCTTTCTGCGGCTCGGTGAATTCCTCGATGACATGGGCATTGGGGAGGAGGGTGACGGTATGCGCCTCCCACACGCTGAACGCCTTGGCGGCGGCGAGCTGGACCGCGGGATCGTCGCTGGTCAGCCGTTTGCGATAGGCCGCGAGCAGGTCGCCGCGCTCGGCCTCGGGAATCGGGGCGACGAACTCGTCCCATTTGTCGGGATAGACTGCAGACGCGCCGCCTTCCCGGTACAGCCAGTCGAGCTCGAACTGCTGGAACAGGAAGATCCCGCGTAGCACCAGTTCGGTCGCCCGTTCGGGATATTTTTGCGCGTAG
>JANNDN010000225.1:0-8951 GCA_031387795.1 Sphingomonas sp. | reverse complement strand
TCGGTCTCGACGGTTTCGGCATCGGCGATCGGATCGACCTTGTTCTCGACATGCTGGATGTCGTCATTCTCGAAGCAGCGCAGGACGTGGACGATGGCGTCGACCTCGCGGATGTTGCCGAGGAACTGATTGCCCAACCCTTCGCCCTGCGACGCGCCGCGAACCAGGCCGGCGATATCGACGAAGGCGAGCTGGGTCGGGATGATCTTGGCCGATCCCGCGATCGCCGCGAGCTTGTCGAGGCGCGGGTCGGGGACCGCGACCTGGCCGACGTTGGGCTCGATCGTGCAAAAGGGATAATTGGCCGCCTGCGCCGCCTGCGTCTCGGTCAACGCATTGAAAAGGGTCGACTTGCCGACGTTGGGCAGGCCGACGATGCCGCATTTGAAGCCCATGGATCGTCCGGTTCGAGGGGATTTCGCTGGCCTCTAACCGCCGCGCGGCGCGAAGGCCAGCCCGCGACCGCCGCGTCATCGTGAGTGGTCGGAGCCTTGACGAGCATGCTGGCCGAGAAAAATCGCTCCAAATCGGACCGTATCTCAGCAATCTGTAAACCCCTTTGTGGGTAATAGCTGGCGATGGACATCCGCGGAAACTGGCTCCGCGATGCGTGGGTGGGGCTGGCCTATTTCGCGCTCGCCTCGATCTCGATCTATACCACTCGTTTCGACGGTGGTCTGGCGCATCTGTGGGTTGGCGCGGCGTTTCTGATCACAGTCCTCGGTCGACGTCCCCGGCGGAAATGGGCTTCGGCCATCGCCTGGAGCGCGGCCGGATCGATCCTGGCAACCGGAATAGTCGGCGCCGGCTGGGTCATGGCGCTGCCGTTCGCGCTGGCGAACATGGCGGAGGCGCTGGTCGCGGCTCTGGTTCTCCGGAGCGCCCGCTCGGCGTTGCTTCCGCTCGGCTCGCCGCGATGGTTTTTCAACCTCGTCGTGGCCGCGGGCGTGCTTGGTCCGCTGGCCATGGTCGCGTTCGCAGCGCTGCCGTTGATGCTCTACAACGGGCAGGACTTTGCGGAAACCGCGCTCCGGGTGATGACCGGCCACGGCCTCTCGAACCTCATCTTCATTCCCATCTTCAAACTGTTCGCGACGTCGAATAGCGGCCTGTGGAAAGGCCGGTCCCAGCGCAAGTCGGGTATTCTCGTGCCGACATTGTTCGCGTTCCAGCTGGTCGTGACCCTGGCCGTGTTCGTCCAGGAAGGCCTGCCTTTGCTGTTCCTGCCGCTGCTTCCGGTGATCGCGATCGTGTTTCGCGGATCGAGCCGGTGGAGCGCCTACTCGCTCCTGCTGCTCGCGGTCATCAGTTCCAGCGCGACCCTCCTCGGCAATGGTCCAATCCACCTCGAAGGACTGGAATTCGGACATAAGGTCCAGCTGCTCGAGGTCTATCTGCTCGCCGCGGTGCTGACGATCGTTCCGATCGCGGCGCAAATTCGCCGCACCGACTGGCTTTCGGGCCGGGTTCGCGACAGCGAGGCGCGTTACCGCATGCTCGCCGATCACAGCGGCGACGTGATCATGCACAGCGACGAGCTCGGCATCGTGCGCTTCGTGTCGCCCTCGATCGAGCGGGTCGGCGGGTATCGCCCGGCGGATCTGATCGGCAGTGATTCGATGGAAATCATCCACCCCGACTTTCATGATCTTGTCCGCGACCATTATGCCTTCGCGTTAAGCGGGCAGGGCCAGGACTCACGGTTCGAATATAAAGCGCGCAGGAGCGACGGGCGATGGTGCTGGTTCGAGAGCGAGTGCCGCGGATTAACCGACCCCGGCGGTCCGCGCGGAGTCGTCAGCATCATTCGTGACATCAGCGAGCGCAAGGAGCGGGAGCAGCTGCTGGCCATCGCCGCAATGACCGACTCCCTGACCGGACTACCCAATCGCCGCGCGTTCCGCGAAGCCGCCGCCGGGATCATCGCCGACCGGCGGGTGCGTGACGCAAGCATCGCGATCCTCGATCTCGATCATTTCAAGCGCGTTAACGACACTTATGGCCATGAGGCGGGCGACGAGGTGCTGCAGAGCTTTGCCGCGATCGCGCAGAGTCTTCGCCGCGACGACGATCTGATTGCCCGGATGGGCGGCGAGGAGTTCGTGCTCTTGCTTCCGCATACGGTCGAAGGCGATGCGATCAAATTGTGCGAGCGCATCCGGAAAGAACTCGCTGGAACCGTTTGCCTGACCAGCGCTGGCCCGATCAGCATCACTGTCAGCGGGGGCGTCGCCGCACTTGGGCCCGACGGTCTCGACGCGGCGCTCAAGCGCGCTGACATCGCGCTCTACAAAGCCAAGAACCAAGGCCGCGACCGGCTGATCCGCTCCGTCGCAGCCTGACCCTCAGCGAAAGTTGAAACTGACGCTCAAGCGCTCACCCTTGTGGCGGCCGGGGCGGACCTCGTGGCGCAGCCAGCTCTCCCAAAGCAGGAGGAGGCCCGGCCGGGGTTCGATGGTGACGAAGCTACGCTGGTCGGCGTCGGCATTCGCAGACCGCACCGGTGCGGCCATCATCAGTGGCAGGCGCGGGTCCTCGAACCGGATCGCGCCAGAATCCGGCGGCACATCGACATAAAGTGTGCCGGACAGGATCGCGTGGGGGTGAATATGTCCACTGTGTCCTCCACCGCTTTTCAACAGATTGGCCCACAGGCTGTCGAGCTTCGGCCGGACCTCCCAGCCGAGCGCTTTCGCAAAGCCCGCAGCATGCCTGTTCAGCGCTCGCGCAAGGTCGGCGAAGGCGGGATCGCGGCGGACGAGGTCATCGAGCGAGGCGTAGCTGGTGTAGCCCTGATAGTGATGCTCGCGGCACCAGCGCCGGCCGGCTTCGTCGTCGCGGGCGAGCGTGCGGATCGATGCTGCGAGCGCGACCACCAAAGCGGGGTCGTCAAATTCGCCCTCATAGATCGGGGTCGCGAAATATTTGGCGATGGCCATGGCCAAATAGTGCGGCGCGGAGCGTTCCAGCGCAAGCGCGTGGACAGCGGCCTGGGGCGACATTAGCGTCGCGCCCGGAAGCAGGGGAGTATGCGATGCGGGTGAGGGCGAAGCTGATTTTGGCGACCATGCTGGCCGGGGCGGCAGTGGCCGCGCCGCCGCTCGCCGCCGCGCCCGACCGCACGCGTTTGCTGCCCGTCACCGCCGACACGCACAGCGGCCGCATCGTCGCGACCTTCCCCGCCCCGGGCAAGGACGGGGTCGCGGCGCGCTTCCTCTATGTGTCGCAGATCGAATCGGGCCTTGGGTCGGCGCCGCTGGCGCTCGATTTCGGGCAGGCATCGGGGGCGCGGATCATCGCCTTCCGCCGCGTCGGCAAGAAAGTCGTCGCCGAAATCGAAAACCCCAAGTTCGTCGCCTCGACGGGCGATGAATATGCGCGTTCGGGAAGCACGCGCGATTTCGGCACCTCGACGATCTGGACCGGCGATGTCGCGACGACCCTCCCGGGCGGCGGCTTCACCGTCGACCTCGCGCCCTTCCTGGTGCGCGACGATCTGGGCATCGCGCAGGGCCTGAAGACCGGTGGGGCGGGCGATTATGCGCTCGTGGGCGACCTCAGCTTCGCCGATCCCGGCGCGGTCCGGGCGTTCCCCCAGAATATCGAGATGGGCGCGACCCTGACCTTTCGCGCCGCGATCCCGTCGGCCGATGTTCAGAACATCCTTCCCGACCAGACGCTGAGCCTCAAGATCCGCCATTCGCTGATCGCTTTGCCGGGGCCGGGCTATCAGCCGCGCAGCGACCCTTATGGCTATACGATCGGGCTCCAACAGTTCGATAGCTCGGCGCCGCTGGGCCAGCCGATGGTCCGCAACCTCATCGCCCGCTTCCGGCTCGAGAAGACCGACCCGGCCGCAGAGCGGTCAACCGTGGTCAAGCCGATCACCTTCTACATCGATCCCGCGGCGCCGCAGCCGGTGCGCCAGGCGTTGCGCGATGGCGTCGACTGGTGGCGGCAGGGGTTCGATGCGGCAGGGCTGATCGACGCCTTCCGGGTCGAGGAATTGCCCGCCGGCGCCGACCCGCTCGACGTTCGCTACAACGTCGTCAACTGGGTCAATCGCGCGACCCGCGGCTGGTCCTATGGCAGCGCCATCGCCGACCCGCGCACCGGCGAGACGGTCAAAGGCGCAGTCGTGCTCGGCGCGCTTCGGGTGCGCCAGGACATCCTCATCTTCCAGGCGCTGGTCGGCGCCAATCTGACCGGCACCGGCGGTCCCAACGACCCGGTCACCGCCGCGCTGGCGCGGATCCGCCAGCTCGGCGCGCATGAGGTCGGCCACGCGCTCGGCTTCAACCACAATTTCGCGTCGAGCATTCAGGAGCGCGGCTCGGTGATGGACTATCCGCCGCCGCGGATCGATTTCGACGGCAGCACGATCAGCCTCGCCAATGCTTATGGCGTCGGGCTCGGCGCGTGGGACCGGTTCCTGGTCGATTACGTCTATGGCTCCCGGACCGATGGCGAGGCGCGAGGCGCGGTCGCTTTGGCGCGGGCGGCGGGGCTGAAGTTTGTCGCCGATTCCGACGCCCGTCCCCTCGGCAGCGGCCACCCCGAAGGGGCGATGTGGGACGATGGCGGCAGCCCGGTTGCCGAGCTTGGCCGGGTGCTCGCGGTCCGCCGCGCGGCGCTCGACCGCTTCGGGTACAATGCGGTTCCGTCGGGGGCGCCGATGGCCGAGCTGCGCCGTTCGTTCGTGCCGATCTGGCTGCTCCACCGCTACCAGGTCGAAGCGGCGGCCAAATCGCTCGGCGGAATCGACTTTCCGTTCGCACTGGCGGGCGAGGCGGCGATCGCTCGACCGGTCCCGGGAGCCCAGCAACGCGCCGCGTTGGCGGCCCTGTTGGCGACCCTCACCGAGGAGGCGCTGACCGTCCCGCCGCATCTGTTGCCGATGCTCAGTGGCGGCTCGTCCGAGACCGAGGACCGCCAGAGCGTGATCGACCAGATGCCGACCTCGGGGCGCGATATTTTCGACCCGATGAAGGCGACCGAGATCGCGGCCGTCCAGACCCTCAATTCGCTCCTCGATCCGGCGCGGCTCAACCGGCTCGAGGCGCAGCTTTCCGCCGATCCCGCCGTACCATCGCCGCACGAGGTCGCGGAGAGCCTGATCGCTGCTTCGTTCACCGCCCGCGCCGGTCCGACCCGTCAGCGGATCGCGACCACGGTGGTGCTCGCACTGGCCCGCGCAGCGCGCCAGCCGAGCCTGTCGCCGGCAATCGCCGCCCAGTTCGAGGGGCAACTGGCGCGGCTCGCCGACAGCCTGGTCAAAAGCCGCGACCGCACGGCGTGGGGGGATTGGGCGCGGGGGTTGGGGGCTTTGCTGCAGGACCGCGAGGCACTCGACAAGGCCATCGCCGACCCCGCGCGCTTGCCGGTGGTGCCGCCGGGGATGCCGATCTAATATTCAGCCTGCTGGCGGAGCGCGACTTCGCTCATGAAGCGCGCGTCACTGCCTTCGGCGAGCCAGTCGGCTTCTGACGCGATCGCGGCGAGCATGTCGGACACCACCTCGAACTCGGACTTGGCGTAATTGCCGAGCACGTAGTTGGTGACGAGGTCCTTGCTGCCGGGATGGCCGATGCCGATGCGGACGCGGCGGAAATCGGGGCCGAGCGAGGCGTCGATCGAGCGCAGCCCGTTGTGCCCCGCAAGCCCGCCACCGACGCGCACCTTGACCTTCATCGGGGCGAGGTCGAGTTCATCGTGGAAGACGGTCAGAGCCTCTTCGTCGAGCTTGTAGAATTTGAGCGCCTGCTGAACCGCGTCGCCGCTGTCATTCATGTAGGTCTGGGGTTTGACCAGGAGAATGCGCTTACCCGCGACCCGGCCTTCGCTGACCAGGCTGCGGAACTTCTTGCTCCACGGACCGAAATCATGGGTCGCGGCGATGACGTCGGCGGCCATGAAGCCGACGTTGTGACGGTGGAGCTTATATTTGTCGCCCGGATTGCCGAGCCCGACCCAGAGTTGCATCGTGGCTGGCTAGCAGGAGACGGTAAAAACAAAAACCGCTCGCCCTGAGCGAAGTCGAAGGCTGTTCTGCCTTTCGCAAAGGAAAGGCAGCCCTTCGACAAGCTCAGGACGAACGGAGTTTTGTTTATTCCGAATCGCCGCCCTCGGCCTTGTCGCCCTCGGCGCCTTCGGCTTCGTCCTCGCCAATCGTCGGAACGTCGCCCTCGGCGGCCGCGGCCTCCTCGGTCTCTTCCGACTTCATCGCCGACGGGGCAACCAGCGTCGCGACGGTGAAGTCGCGGTCGTCGATCGCCGGTTTAACGCCCTCAGGCAACGTGATCTGGCTGATGTGGATCGAATCGCCGATCTCGAGGCCGGTCAGATCGACGTGGAGCTCGTCGGGAATGCTGGCCGCGTCGCAGACCAGCTCAATGACGTGCTGGACGACGTTGAGAACTCCGCCGCGCTTGAGGCCGGGCGAGGCCTCTTCATTGTCGAAGCGGACCGGGATGGCGACGGTCACCGTCGTGTGCTCGCCGATGCGCAGGAAGTCGACGTGGATGGGCAGACTGGTCACGGGGTGGAAATCGATCGCCTTGGGGAGGGTGCGATGCGCCTTTCCGCCGACATCGATCATCACGACCGAATTCATGAAGTGGCCCGACCGCAAGGTCTTGCTCAGCAGCTTTTCCTCGAGATGGATGGAAAGCGGCTCTTTCTTTTCGCCGTAGATTACGGCGGGGACCCGTCCGTCGCGGCGCAATAGACGGGAGGCTCCCTTGCCAGCCCGGTCGCGCGTTTCGGCGGGCAGCGTCAGCTGTTCGCTCATGTCGAATTCTCCGATTAATCGTTGCTCCCGCCACGCCTCCAGGGATGACCATGGCCGGGAAGCGGGCGCCCTAGTGCAGGCGGCCCGGAAAAGCAAGATTGGCGCCTATTGCAGGCGCTGAACCCGATAGCCCTTGCCCTCGAGGTAGCGCTGGACCGAATCGCCGCCCGCGAGATGGCCCGCGCCGACCGCGACCATGACTGAGCCGGGCGAGGCCATGCGCCGGTCGACCCAGTCCGCCCAATTGCGGTTGCGGCGGATCATCAGCGCGTCGCGAAGATCGGGGGACTGGGCGAGGTCCTTGTCGAAGGTTTCGGCGATCTTGTTGACATCGCCGCTGGCCCAGGCGGCGAGCATCGCGCCGAATTCCTTGCGCATGTCCTGATTGTCGCTGAGCGAGCCTTCGAGGAGCGCGACCTGAGCCGCTTCGGGCAGCCGGTCGAAGAACCCCAGCTGCTCGAGGTTGGATTCGAGCGCGCCGACCGGCTTGCCCTGCGCAGCGAAGGCATTGCGGAGGACCATTTCGACGCCGTCCTCGCCCTTGAGCCCGATGTCGCGGAATTGCGCGCCCAGGAGCAGGAACGCCGAGGCCCAGGTCTCCATTCGGTCGAGCATGGCGGGCGGGATTCCGCTCGTCTTGATCGCTTGGGCGAGCGCCGCGCGCTTGTCGGGCGAAACGCGCTCAACCAGCGGCTTCAAGTTGGCGCTGACCGCGATCGCGTTCAGCGTCTGCATGAACTGGAGCGGGTTCTTGTCGTCGATGATCGTCTCGATCACCAGCGCGTCGGATTTCGCCACCGCCTGGTCGAGCGACCCGCCGCGCCAGGCGATATCCTTGGGCAGCAAATGGATGGTGCCGAACAAATAGACGGTGGTGTCGGGATCGCTGACCATCCACAGCGCGGGCTGGGCGGGTTGCGCCGCAACAGCCGGTGGGGCGGGCGCCACAGCGGCCGCGGGGACCGGGGACAGAATGGCCAGCATCCCGGCCAGGGTACGGCGGCACTTGCGCAACAAAGGGATCAACATGGCCCGACCTTAACCGGGGCGGCGATGAATGAAAGGTGAGTCGGGCGCTCGGCGCACCCGCGCATCACCGACCCGAAAAAGATCATCGAAATTTGAGCCACGCCCAGACCGCGCCCTGCACGACGAGCGACACCAGGATCGCGCCCAGTGCGCCGGCGGTGGTAATTGCGCCGACCAGGCCGCCGCGCTCGAGCAACCACCAGGCGGGGAAGGCGAGGATCAGGAAATAATAAGCGAGCTGGGAGCCCCACAGATAGGCGCGCTCCTCATGGTCATCGACGGCGCGGTGGTAGAGGGTGATCGCGAGGCCCGCGAGCCCGGTGATGAGCGCCACCAGCACAATTGCGGTCACCGCGGAAATCGGCGTGTCCGAGAAGGGATTGAGCGCCGCCATCCCGCTTCTCTGACTGATCGAGCCAAGCAAAATGCCAATGGGGGTCGAGAGCAAGACGATGAGCAACCACATCCGCCAATAGCGCTTTTCATAGGCACTTGCCGTTTTCGGCGGCGCTGCCAGCCTCCACGACGCGAACAGGCCCGCCAGTCCCAGCGGAGCCGCGAACAGCGGCAAGGCGAGCACCCAGAGCTTCGCGGGAAGCCGACCGTGCGAGACGGCCGCGGCGATCACTCCGACGGTCACGCCAAGCAAAAATAGCCCGACGAACGCCAGCAGCAGAGCCAGCAAGATGCGTTGCGCGGCGGGGCGGGCGGCGAGCGAGTCAAGCAGTCGAGTCATTGAAAATCTCCTCGATCGGCAGCGCGAACAGCCGCGCGATCTTGAACGCGAGTGGAAGCGAGGGGTCGTATTTGCCGGTTTCGATGGCGTTGATGGCCTGGCGGCTGACGTCGAGCCGGGCACCAAGCTCGGCCTGGCTCCACTCGTGTTCGGCGCGCAGGACGCGAAGTCGGTTGTTCATCCGATCCTCCTCAGAACACCGCGATCGACGAATGTGACCGGGACAGGCTGAAACCCGGTGCCGAACTGCCGCTGCTGCTCGTGTTCGCCGTCCCCGACTCGATCCATCCCTTGCCGGCGACCGCGACCGCGGCGGCGGCGAGCAATTCCGCGGCAATCCAGATGCCGATGATGGCGAGTGCGAGCTTGCGCCGTCCGCCGAGGCGATCACGGAGT
>JANNDN010000217.1:0-2236 GCA_031387795.1 Sphingomonas sp. | reverse complement strand
CGACTGATAGCTCCAATGCTTGCCGTCGACCTGGCTCCGCACCTGGAGCGTGTAGCGCCCATCGGTGAACATCGCCGCTTCCTCGGGCAGCACGACCGCGGAGCCCGCCGAGCCCTTGAACCCGGTCAGCCAGGCGAGGCGTTGGGCATAGCTGCCGACATATTCGCTCATATGTTCGTCGGTGAGCGGGACGACGAAACCGTCGAGACGGTCGGTTTTGAGTTGCTCGCGGAGAGCTTTGAGGCGGTCGGCGTAAGTGGACATGGGATCAATCTAGGACGGGGGGCGAGCCGGAACAAGTTGGCGGCTACTATCCCCTCCCCTTGTAGGGAGGGGTTGCGACTTACTCCGGGTTCAAACTGACCTCGTGCTTGTTACCGAACTCGCTCAAGCTTAGTGTGGCGACAGCCAGGGGGGCTTTAAAATGGGCATTTTCCATCACCGAATTGCGCGGTCGTTAGGCTTCGCCGCAACACTTTCGATCCTGATCCCCGTCGCCGCTTCGCCGGCTGCGGCCAAGCCCGGCGTCCGTCCGGTCGAAGTCGGACCGATCTGGAATCAGATGGATGCGAATCGGAAGTGTTCGGACGCCGCCCGCAAGGCCGGCGGCTCCTGGACCGGCCAATGGCGGACCACCCGCCCCGGGCAAATGTCCGAGTGCGATATCGCTGGAGCGCGCGGAGGCGGCAACCGCGACGGCTGGGTCGATGCGGGGCCGATCTGGAACCAAGTCGACGCGGACCGCAAATGTCCTCAACTCGCGAAAAGCGTCGGCGGCAAATGGACCGGCCAATGGAAAACCACCCGCCCGGGCCAGATGTCGGTGTGCCAAATCAAGCAATAGGGCTCGCTGGCGGAGACGAGGCTGCCTTACCTCTCAGACATAGTGGCGACGCGAAAAAAGCTTCCGCTCCTCACTTGCTCTCCCGCAAAGCCGTCGGTCCACTAAGGCCCGCTTTCCACCCACTGCAGCCATAAGCCCACCACCGCCCCCTTTCCGTCGCGGGCTTCATCGCTAAGACGGGGAGATGACCCCATTGCCCCCCCTGCCCGCGCCGCCGATCGCCCCGCAAAAGCCGCACCGCCATGAAGCGCATGGCCACAGCTGGGACGATCCCTGGCACTGGCTGCGCGACCCCGAATATCCGGCGGTCGAGGATGTGGAGGTGCTCGACTATCTCAAGGCCGAGAATGGGTATTTCGAGGCGTGGAAGGCGGGCCACGAGCCGCTGATCGGCACCTTGTTCGAGGAGATGAAAGGGCGGATCAAGGAGGATGACCGCTCGGTCCCGCTCAAGGACGGCGATTTTGTCTATTGGTGGGCGTTCCGGCCGGGAGCGCAATATCGGTGCTGGTATCGCAAGCCGGTCGGCGGCGGCGAGGACCAGCTGATTTACGACGAACCCGCCGAAGCAGGGGCCCGCGACTATTTCCGGCTTGGCGCGATCGAGGTCAGCCCCGACGGCAAATTGATGGCCACGCTCGCCGATTATGACGGGTCGGAACGGTTCGAACTCAGGGTCCGCGATCTTGCCACCGGCGCGGATATCGAGACGGTGACCAAGGTCGGCATCGGCCAACCGGTGTGGACCAGCGACAGCGCGGGCCTCGTGTTCACTGAGGTCAGCGACCAGTGGCGCAGCTATCGCGCGCGCTATCACCGGCTGGGCGCCGATCCTGAGCAGGCGGTCACGCTGTACGAAGAGGTCGACGACGCCGGATTTTCGGTCGGGGTCGGCAAGACCAGCGACAAGAGCCTGATCCTGATCTCGACCGGCGACAATGCGACGAGCGAGGTGCGGTTCGTGTCCGCCGACGATCCGGCCCGGCCGCTGACGCTCATCTCCCCGCGCCGCGAGAAGCGCGAATATCATGTCGACGCGGCGCACGGGAAATTGTGGATCCTGACCAACGACGACCATGTCAATTTCCGCCTCGCCGAAGCCGCAATCGAAACGCCGGGCGAGTGGCGGACGGTGATCGCGGGCTCGGACCGCGTCTATCAGACCGGCGCCTCGGCCTACCGCGATCATCTCGCGATCAGCAGCCGGGTCGACGGGCTCGACCGGCTCACGCTGCGTACCTATTCGGGCGAGGAAACGCCGATCCCGTTCGACGAGGCCAGCTACAGCGCCTTCTTCCTCGGCAATCCGGAGTTCGCGCCCGACAGTTATCGGCTCGGCTATTCGTCGATGGTCACGCCGACGACGATCTTCGATTATCATCCGGCGAGCGG
>JANNDN010000210.1:0-7208 GCA_031387795.1 Sphingomonas sp. | reverse complement strand
GCTCCGTGTCGGCCGGCCGCGCCCCTATTGAGTCCGGAACAAAGGCTCGAGGCGGACGGTGTCGACGCGGCCGCGACGGTCGGTGTTGCAGCGGAAGCTGACGTCGCCGCGGCCACCCCCGCGATAGCCTCTGCGGGCCGTGTCGAGGAGGCCGCGGACCCGGACCCCCGACGCGCGGCGATCGACATCGGTGATCGCCACCACCCGGACAAAGCCGCGGTAGCCCGGATAGGCCTTGGGACGCCCGCTGGAATAGCGACCGTAATCGCGTTCGGCTTTGTCCACCGCGGCCCAGCTGCAGCTGCGGACCGCCTCGCGGTCGTTGACCTTATAGCGATTGCCGATCAGCCCATCGACAATGTCGCCAATGATGCGTTCGGCCTGGGCATTGCCCTCGACCTGAGCGGCGGACGCGGTGGTCGCGAGCACGCCGGCGAGCATGGTGGTGAGCGCGGTGGCGGCAGTCCAAATTGCGATCGCTTTCATTGCTGTCCCTTTTCCCAACCTGCGGCCACCGGTGGATCGCGGAAACCGAACCGCAATCATGCGGCAAGAATAAAGGACATTCCAGAGCGGTCTTTCCTGCCCGCCCGCCGGGTGAGGATTTAGAAGGCCATTTCCGGCATCTGCATCACCGTCTCGGCGCCCGCCTCGACCTTGTCGCGCAAGTCAGACACTTGAAACGACAAGCCTATCGGCCCCCGATCGCGAGCACGGTCTGGGTCGATCCGGTCGCGCTCGCCTCGGTCTGCAGGGCGATCAATTGATTGAGAAAGGCGAAGGTCTTCATGGTGCGGTCGACATCGGCCCGATCGAGCCGCGAGACCCAGTAATTCGAGCCGTAATATTGGGCTCCGACGGCGGTTTCGGCAGGCCTCGGCCCGGATAGAATGTGCAGCAGATATTTGGTTTGCTCGGGCGATTGCGAATTGGCGGTGAACTTGCCGTAGGTCAGCGCGCACGCCTCCATCCCGGTCCGCTCGAGGTAACAACGGCGCAGCCGCTCGCCGAGGAAATAGATGATCCCTTCGACCGAGCGGAAAGCAATTTGCCCTTTTGCTTCGCCGGTTTGAGCGGCGGCCGTCGACGGAGACCGCATAGCCAAGTCGTGGTCGTCGACGGTGAAGGTGGTCAGCGTCAGCCCGTCGTCGCCATCGTCGGAACCGCCCGCGTCGGCGACCTTTTGCTGATCATCCCCGGGCTCATTGCACAACGGCATATCGAGCGTGGTGGTGGTCGTTTCCTGACCGATCAATTTGACGATCGAATTTCCCGTCGCCGAAGCGGGGCGAATCGAATCGACCCTGAATCCCGCGGCTACCCCACTGCGCAACATTTCGAGCGCCTTGTCGTCGGCGACCTGCAGTTCGACCTCTTTGCCGGCCGATTTCACCGTTGCCCAACGCGCCCCGCTGCCCGCGTTGCTGAGCTGCGACACATGGGTTTGCAGATTTGGGTCGGTCCCGCTCAGCCAAATGAAGGAGGTGGCGTTCGGGCAGCGATAGCCGCGGACCAGCAGCGGCAGCATGAATTCCGCGTCCCAGCCCAGGTCCATGAACTGCTTGAGCGTCTCCGGGTTGGTCGGCCGCAACATTCCGGAGATGAATTCGCGGTTCGACAACGGGCTGATCTTGACCACCGGCTTGTTGTCGCCGGTCAGCTTGAGCACCTGGGTCATGGCATTGGCGCCGCGCAGGATGAGATTGTTGAGATCGAGCTCGACGGTGCGGTCGAAGGTCGTGTTGATCTCTCCCATGGCGGAGAATTGCAGCGGCTCCCGCGACGCCGCGCGCATGATGTTGAGCAATAATTGCTCGTTGCGCACGGTCGCCATGGCCTTGTTGTAATCGGCCGAGGTGCGGGTGATCGATCCGGCATGGGAGCAACCGCCAAGAGCGGCAACCAAGCCCAAGACGCGTGCTGACCTGCCGAACATGAACGCTCCCCCTACGCCGACGAACGCAATAGGAAGCGGATCAGGAAGCGGGTCAAGCGTAATGGCTCCCCGGCCCGGTTCAAGCGCTCCAGCCTAGAAGGCCATCTCCGGTATCCGCATCACCGTTTCCGCGCCCGCCTCGACCTTTTTGCGCAGTGCGCCCGAGGTCGGAAGCTCGCGCCTGGCGTAGAATTCGGCGAGGTCGAGCTTGGTCTGGTAGAAGGCGTCGCTCGAACCGCCGTCGAGCGCGCGTTTCGCGGCCGCGGCCATCTTGAGCCACATCCAGCCGTAGGTCACGACGCCCATCAGATCCTGATAGGCATAGGCCCCCGCCCCGGCGTTGTTGGGATCGGCCATGCCGTTCTGGGCAAGCCACATGGTCGCGGCCTGGAGATCGGCGAGCGCGGGCTCGAGCGCGGCGGCGACTCCGGCCGGGTCGCCCGCGGCCTTGGCCTCGGCGATGTCGCGGCCGACAACCTCGAAGAAAACGCGCACCGGGCGGCCGCCGTCCTTCGGCAATTTGCGGCCGACGAGGTCCATCGCCTGAACGCCGTTGGTTCCCTCGTAAATCTGAGCGATGCGGGCGTCGCGGACGAACTGCTCCATGCCATGCTCGCGGATGTAGCCGTGGCCACCGAACACCTGCTGCATATTGACCGCGGCCTGGAAGCCCTTGTCGGTCATGTAGGATTTGATCACCGGGGTGAGCAGCGCGAGCAGGTCCTCCGCTTGCGCCCGTTCGGCCTCGTCCTGGCTGCGGTGGGTCAAATCGACCTGAAGCGCACCCCACAGAGCGAGCGCGCGGCCGGCCTCGTTCCACACGCGGGCCTCGAGCAGCATTCGGCGGACGTCGGGATGGACGAGGAGGTTGTCGGCCTTGGCGGTGGAATCGCGGTCCTCGGCCTTCAAGGCGCGGCCCTGGCGGCGATCCTTGGCGTAGAGGGCGGCGTTCTGATAGGCGACCTCGCCCTGCGCCAGGCCCTGGAGCCCGACGCCGAGGCGCGCGGCGTTCATCATGATGAACATCGCGGCGAGGCCCTTTTCGGGTTCGCCGACGAGCCAGCCCTTGGCGCCGTCGTAATTCATGACGCAGGTGGCGTTGCCGTTGATGCCCATCTTATGCTCGATCGAGCCGCAGGAGACGGGGTTTCGCTCGCCGAGGCTGCCGTCCTCGTTGACCAGGAACTTGGGCACCAGGAACAGCGAAATGCCCTTCACATTGTCGGGCGCGCCGGCGATCTTGGCGAGGACCAGATGAATGATGTTCTCGGCCAGATCATGCTCGCCCGAGGAAATGAAGATCTTGGTCCCGGTGATCGCATACGTGCCGTCGGGATTGGGATCGGCGCGGGTCTTGAGGAGGCCGAGATCGGTGCCGCAATGCGGCTCGGTCAGGTTCATCGTGCCGGTCCATTTACCCTGGACCATGTTGGGCACGTATTTCTGCTTGAGCTCGTCCGAGCCCTTGACCAGGATCGAGGCGATCGCGCCGTTGGTGAGACCGTTGTACATTTCGAACGCGTGATTGGCGGAGAGCACATATTCGTCGACCGCGGTGCCGACGACATGGGGCAGTCCCTGCCCGCCATATTCCTCGGGCGCGGTCAGCGTCGGCCAGCCCGCAGCGCAGAACTGGTCATAGGCCGCCTTGAAGCCCGGGGGCGCGGTGACCGAGCCGTCGTCGGCGCGCTTGCAGCCATGCTCGTCGCCGACTTTGTTGAGCGGCTGGAGCACCTCGGCGGCGAATTTGCCCATCTCCTCGCAGATCGCCTCGATCACGTCGGGCGAGGCGTTGGCGAAGCCCGGCAGGTTCGAATATTTGCCGATGTCGAGAACGTCGTTGAGGACGAACAACGTGTCCTTCACCGGGGCGGTATAGCTGGGCATCAGGCGGCTCCTTGAGCTTTCTTGAGGGGCTGGATGGCGGGGGCATCGGTAAGGTCGCGGACCATGAGGATGAACGCTTCGAGTTCGGCGATGGTGGCATCGATGTCGACCCGCTGGCGCTTCAATTTGTCGACCTGCTCGCTGCAGCGCTCGATGGTCGCGAGGCGCTGGGTCCGGCGGTCGTCGCCGAGGTCGTAGAGGTCGAGCAATTCCTTGATGTCGGCGAGGCTAAGGCCAACCCGGCGGCCGCGCAGAATCCACGCCAGGCGGGCGCGGTCGCGGGCGGAATAGAGCCGCTGGGTGCCGCGGCGCTCGGGCCCGAGCAGGGCTTCGTCCTCATAGAAACGGAGCGCGCGGGCGGTCACATCGAAGTCGGCGCACATCTGGCCGATGGTGAAGCGAGGGTCCGAGTCGCGCATGGCGACCGAGTGCCGGACCTTTACGTAAACGTCAAGCAAATTGCCGCTCCGTTTTCCGTATGCCAACGTCAATGACACGTGCAATAGACTGTTGGGATGTTGTTGTTCGCGCTAGCGGCTCTGTCGCAGTTTGTTTCACCGGTGATTGACGGACAGCGATCCGGCGACGTGCGTGCCATTTTTTCGTACGAAGACTTTCCCCCGTTCCTGATGCGAAGCGAAGGTTCCTGGCTCGTTTATTCTCGAACCACTGTACGCCCGGATGGCTCAATCCAAAGCTGCGGCGCAGAAATAAGCAGCGGGGACCGAAGGCTCGACGACTACACCTGCAAAATCATCGCAAGGCGCGCAAAATTCCGTCCCGCAAGATGGGGGGATGGAACACCCGTCCATAGCGTGGTTCGATTGCCGATTTCATGGATAATTACCGATCGGTCGCCAGCCGGTTTGGCGAGGGACCTGCCCATGCCCGACCTTGAAATACTCGTCGACAAGATGCCGGTCGGCGCGGCCCCGCGCGTCGACGTCATGTTAGCGGCGAGCGCCGATGACAGCGGCAAAATTCACGAATGCGCTGAGTTCCCACCCAATCGAAGCGACAAAGAGTATAAATCTTATCCCGACCTCGTTCCCTTGGCGTGTCGACAATTGATCACCGACGTTAGGGCCATTCCGCCGGTCGGTAATGATGGAAAATCCGCACGATCGATCCAAACTTTCTCAGTGCGTTTCACGACCAATCGCTGAAATCGTCGGCGCCGTTGTTCGCATCCGATTCAGGCGGGATCGAGCATTTGACGGATGAAAGGGTGAACCATGCACTGTAGCGGCGAGGATATCGACGACCTCACTCCCCGGCATCAGTGGCGCCTTCTGCTAAACTGCATTCCGTCGGTCGGCGCATGCTCGCGATTAAGCCGCGGTATCCTGGCGTTCTATCCTATCCGGCACTTGGCGAGCGCTTGCGCTTTTTGGGCGCGGCCTTGGGCGATCTGGCGGTGGCGGGAGGCCGGGGATCGGATTGCTTTCGTTTCGAAGATGGCGAAGGGCTCAGCAGCTCCTCAAGCTTGAGCGAGTAATTGCCGCTGTAGTTAAAGTCACCGATGTGATCGACGGCCGCATCGGTAGAAACCCATAACGGTCGGCCAAGCAACTTCGTCCAGCGGTAACAAAAGGCGTAGTCTTCGGTCAGAGTGATGCCGTCATGCTTGGTGTAATCGAAAAAGCCCCAGCTCGTCGATTTCACGCCTTCGTACACATTGAGTCGTTGCTCGACGGCGTCGCCTGCGACCAGCGCCTTCAGCGCCTGCTTCTTGATCAGGCATACCGCCATTCCAACCGCCGCTGCAGTGACGAAACCCTCGGTCCGGCGAACCGTGAATGCACCGCCCCATGAGAGCATCGTGTTGAAATAGACACTTTCTGTCCTGGCGCGTTCAATATCATTGTGAACCGCGAAAGAGCTTGCGAATTTATCGAGTTCCATGATCTTTTTGGTGCATGCGACGGCGCTGACAGGGACGTTCAACTTGATCAGTCTTACAATCACTTCCGGCTTGAAACTCATATCCGAATCAATGAATAGCAACGCATCCCATCTCTCTGAATTGAAGACCATATTGGCATAGAGATTGCGCGCTGTAACGATATCGGAATTATTTATAATGTGCACTTGCGTGTCTATATTCAGCCTCGTCAAAACCTTGACCAGATTGCTCAATGTCTCGGCGGTTTTTGCTTTGATCGTGCCGCCGGTGGTTGGAGTGGCGATCAACAAGCTCTGCATTTTTGGCATTTATCATCCCGTTTCGTAGCTACCCGCTTGGCAAATCGCGTACCGAGCGAACCGATGGATAAGCAGATCGCTTGCCACAGCGCCTCATAATTCGTGCGCGACGGTTCCTTCGAGGCGCTCGCCCAAACGAACGACACGTAGCGCCCGTGTCGGACTGGCTTGAAAGCCGAAATCCCCGCTTGCGTCCAGCGGGGGTGAATTGGCGTATACTGGTGCGGAAGGAATGAATGATGCGCAGACTGATTCAGGGTGTTGTTGCGGCGTTGACGGTTGCGGCCCTCCCCGCTCCGGCTCTCGCCCGGACCGAGACCGCGGTCCTCGCCGGCGGCTGCTTCTGGGGCATGGAGGCGGTGTTCGAGCATCTCGCCGGAGTAACCGACGTGGTGTCGGGCTATGCCGGCGGAAGCCGCACCGACGCGACCTATGACAAGGTTTCGACCGAGCGCACGAACCACGCCGAGGCGGTCCAGATCCGCTTCGACCCGGCCAAGATCAGCTACGCGCGGCTGCTCGAGGTCTATGTCACCGTCGCCCACGATCCCACCCAGCTCAACCGCCAGGGACCCGATACCGGCCCCAGCTATCGCAGCGCGATCTTCCCCCAGTCGAAGGCCCAGGAGGCCGCGGCGCGCGCGTTCATCGCGCGGTTGAAGACCGCCCGTCCGGTGGTGACCAAAATCGAGACCGGGCCGTTCTTTTCCGCCGAGGCCTATCACCAGGATTTCGCACGGAAAAATCCGTTCCATCCTTATATCCTGATGCACGACCGGCCCAAGGTCGCCGCGCTCAAGCGCCGCTTCCCCGACCTCTATCGCGGCTGATTGGTTAGAATCTCACGTTCCGGCCCGCCAAGGGCGACAAAGCAAGCCGCGCGCACTATATCGCCGACGACTCCCCGGCCGCCATGAAGCGAGGCTTACCCGCGATGCTGACGACCAATCCGTTCGAAGACGACAAACTGCGCGAGGAGTGCGGCATCTTCGGCATCTGGGGCGCCGACAACGCCGCGGGTTTCGTCGCTTTGGGCCTTCACGCGCTCCAGCACCGCGGGCAGGAGGGCGCGGGCATCACCAGCCTCGACGGCGACCAGTTCCACAGCCACCGCGCGATGGGCCATGTCGCCGGCAATTTCGACCGCGACGACATCATCCGCAAGCTCGCCGGACGAACC
>JANNDN010000209.1:0-16260 GCA_031387795.1 Sphingomonas sp. | reverse complement strand
CTTCGACGCTCGGACCGGCGCGGGGCGGTGGTCATCGGGTAGAGCATGATCGTGCCGTCGGCGTGGAAGCTGACCCAATTGTTGGGGAAGACCGCATCGGGCTTGGGCGGGTCGGCGGTGTCGTCGAGGATCAGGACTTCGATCCCGGCCTGCTGTAGCGCGTCGGCGAGGGCATCGAACTCGGCGAGCGCCGCCGCCGCCGTCCCGCCGCCATGGTCGACGCTGGCGAAGGCATTGGACAGCGCCGCTTCGGGGTTGAACCCGAAGGCGGCGGGGCGGACCATCAACACGGTCCCGCTGCATTGCACTGCATCCTTCATGCCGGCGCTTGTCGCCGCCCGCGGCACATTCTGGCAAGGGCCGCCAACGCCTCGCCGCAAAGCGGGTAACATCGCGCTAACCCGGCCCGTTACCACTTGCGGCACCGAATCCGTCCTGCCTAGACTGGACTCAAAAGGGGGGGCGACTTTGAAACGGCTTGGAATAATCGGCGGCGCGAGCTGGAACTCGACCGCGCTCTATTACGACCACATCAACCGCGGAGTGGCGCGGGCGCTGGGTGGGATGCACAGTGCGCGATTGCTCATCGAGAGCTTCGATTTTGCCGAATATGCGGCGTTTCATGCGGCCGACGATCTGGCCGGCGGAAGCGCGATGATTGTCGCGGCGGCCAAGGGCCTTGCCGGGGCGGGCGCCGACGGCCTGCTGCTCGCATCGAACACAATGCACCGCGCGCTGGAGGAGGTCGAGGCGGCGACCGGGCTCCCGGTTATCGACATCCGCAAGGTCACCGCCGAGCGGATCGTGCGCGACGGGCTGAGCCGCATCGCTCTGCTCGGCACGCGCTTCACCATGGCCGAGCCTTTCGCCCGCCAGCCCTATCTCGACCGCGGCATCGGGGTGCACGATTTCTCGCCCGAGTGGCGGGCCGAAGTCGACCGCATCGTCTATGAGGAGCTGGTCGCCGGCCGCGTGGTTCGCGACAGCCAGCGCAAATTGCGGACGTTGATCACCGAACTGCAGAAGCAGAAGGTCCAGGCGGTCGTCCTGGCGTGCACCGAACTGGTGCTCGCGGTCGACGTCAGCGCCAACGTGCTCCCGGTCTACGACACCACCGCCATTCATTCGCAGGCGGCGGTGGAGTGGATGCTTGGTGATCGGGAAGCGGCGCGGGCCGCCGCCTAGTCGGCGCGAACGGCGATTTCAGCCACCCGGATGAGCGTGCCGGGGGCGGGGAATTCGACCTCCTCACCGACCTCCGCGCCGATCAGGGCGCGGGCAAGTGGAGCGGAAAAGGAAACCCTGTCGGCACCCGGATCGGCCTCGTCATGGCCGACGATCTCGATCGTCCGCTGCTCGCCGCTGCCACGAACAAACGTGACCACGGTCCCGATCGCGACGGTTTTGCCGTCCGGCGCAGGAGCAATCTGTGTGCTCGTCAGCTGGTGCCGCCAGTAGCGAGCATCGCGGAGGACGGCCTTGCGCTCGTCTTCGGTGAGATCGGTCGTGAGGTGCGCCTCGATTTCAGCAAGCCGCGCCTCGATCAGAGCGAGCCCGCGCGCGGTGACCAGGTTCGGCCCGGGCGGGATCGGCAGCTCGAACTTCGGCTCGAGATGTTCCTCATCGCTCTCACGGCGGAAGGCGACGCTCATCGGCTGGGCGGGAAGGTTGTCATGAAGGCGCGTTATCACATCATGCCCTCGCAAGGCACGGGCGAAGGCCCTAAGTCGGGGACGTGAGCAAGGCCGACCGCCCCGACCAGCCGAACGCCGCCGAGCGGTTCAACGAGGACAAAGCGACCTATACCGTGTCGGGCGGCGGAACCGTGCCCGATCTCGAGGGCGGGATCGCGGCGATCCGCAATGTCCTCAAGACGCTGCCCTCGCGGCCCGGGGTCTATCGGATGCAGGATGCGCGCGGCGACGTGCTCTACGTCGGCAAGGCGCGCGTGCTGCGGAACCGGGTCACCAGCTACACCCATGTGGCGAAGCTGCCCAAGCGGCTGCAGCGAATGGTTTCGCAGACCCGCGACATGACCATCGTCACGACGCGGACGGAGGCCGAGGCGCTGCTGCTCGAGGCGCAGCTGATCAAGCGCTTCCGCCCGCCCTACAACGTGCTGCTCCGCGACGACAAAAGCTTCCCCTTCATCCTCCTGCGCGAAGACCACGACTTTCCGCAGGTCCGCAAACATCGCGGCGCGCGGCGCGCCAAGGGTCAATATTACGGGCCGTTCGCGAGCGCCGGATCGGTCACCTCGACGCTTAACGCGCTGCAGAAACTGTTCCTACTAAGAAGCTGTACCGACGGCTTTTTCCAGTCGCGGTCGCGCCCTTGCCTGCTCTACCAAATCCGCCGCTGCTCGGCGCCGTGCGTGGGCCGCATCGGCAAGGAAGATTATGCCGAGCTGGTCGCCGACGCGAAGCTGTTCCTCGCGGGCAAATCGACCGGGGTTCAGGTGCGGCTCGGCAAACAGATGGCCGAGGCCGCCGACAAACAGGATTTCGAACTCGCCGCGGTCTATCGCGACCGCTTGCGCGCTTTGACCTACGTTCAGGGGTCGCAGACGGTCCATGCCGAGGGGCTTGGCGACGCCGACATCTTCGCGCTCGCTTGCAAGGGCGGCGCCATGTGCATCCAGGCGTTTTTCATCCGCGGCGGTCAGAATTGGGGACATCGCAGCTTCTTCCCAGCGCACACCAATGATGTGCCCGAAGACGAGGTCATGACCGATTTCCTCATGCAATTTTACGAGGAGGTGCCGCCGCCGCGGCGAATCCTCGTCGACCGCGACCTCGCCGAAAGCGCGTTGATCGGCGAAGCGCTGGGTGAGCGCGCCGAGCGAAAGGTCGAGCTCGAGCGACCCCAGCGCGGTTCACGGCGGCGGCTGGTCGATCAGGCCAAGCGCAATGCCGAGGAAGCGCTCGACCGCCACATGGCGGAGACCACGACGCAGGGGAAAATCCTGCGCGAGCTGGCGGCGACCTTCGAACTGCCCGACGTGCCGCAGCGGATCGAGGTCTATGACAACAGCCACATCATGGGCACCAACGCCACCGGCGCGATGATCGTCGCCGGGCCGGAGGGCTTCCGGAAGAACAATTACCGCAAGTTCAACATCAAAAGCGCGATCACTCCGGGCGACGATTTCGGGATGATGCGCGAGGTGCTGCAACGGCGCTTCGCCCGGCTCGAGAAGGAGGATCCCGATCGTGAGCGCGGCGACTGGCCCGACCTCGTCGTCATCGACGGCGGCAAGGGCCAGTTGAACGCGGTGCTCGAAATCCTCGAGGATCAAGGGGTGAGCGACGTCCCGGTGGTCGGCGTCGCCAAGGGGCCGCACCACGGCCGCGACGGGCGCGAGGTTTTCCACCTCCCTGGCGGGCGCGAGATCACGCTGCCGGCCAATTCGGCTTTGCTTTTCTATCTCCAGCGGCTGCGCGACGAAGCGCACCGCTTCGCCATCGGCACCCACCGGGCAAAGCGGGCGAAGAGCCTGACCACCTCCTCGCTCGACGAGGTTCCGGGGATCGGCCCCAACCGCAAGCGCGCGTTGCTGATGCATTTCGGAACCGCCCGCGCGGTCAAGGGCGCCGCGCTCGACGACCTCGAACGGGCGCCGGGGATCAGCAAGGCGATGGCGCGCCTGATTTATGATTTTTTCCATCCGCGCGGATGAGGACCGAGGCCGAAGCGATCGTCTGCGCGCTGCGCCATCATGGCGAGAATGGCGCGATCGTGCGGATGATGACCGCCGAGCATGGGCTGCTGGCGGCCTATGTCCGTGGCGCTCGGGGACGGCGGATGCGGCCGGTGCTGATGCCGGGCAATGTCGTTGCCGCGAGCCTGTCGGCGCGGACCGAGACCCAGCTTCCCCAGGCGGTGGTCGAGCTGGTTCACAGCCGCGGACCCCTGTTCCGCGAGCCGCTTCCGGGCGCCGCGATCGAATGGGTGACGGTGCTTGCCGCGACCGCGCTTCCCGAGGGGCAGCCGTTTCCGGGCGTCCATTCGGCGCTGGCGGGGCTGCTCGACGCGGTCGAGGCGGCGCCGGCGGCGTCGGGCTGGGGCGCCGCCCTTGTGCGTTTCGAACTGCTGCTGTTGGCCGAACTCGGCTTCGGGCTCGACCTCGCTACCTGCGCGGTCAGCGGGCGCACGGACGACCTTGTCGCGGTCAGCCCGCGTTCGGGGCGCGCCATTTCCGCGGTCGAGGCGGACCCCTATCAGGGGCGCCTGCTCGCGCTGCCGGCCTTCGTTCGCGGGGGCGGTCCGGCGACGCTCGAGGATGTTCTCGACGGGCTCGAGCTCAGCGGCCATTTCCTCCGCCGCGACGTTCTCGCTCCGGGACCGCGGACGATCGAGGATTCGCGTCAACGGCTGGTCGAGCGGCTGCGCCGGGCGGCGGGGCTTTGACGATTGTTCGAGCGCTCCCCTCCGCCTAGGAGGGACGAGTGACCGTGGATACACTCGCCATGCTGTTCCCCAATGTCGCGGTGACCCGCGGCATCGCGGTGCGCGTGGCGGCGTCCTATCTCGCCGAGCAATCGGACCCGGCCTCGGATCGCTGGTTCTGGTCCTATCATGTGCGGATCGAGAACGGCTCGGACAAAGCGGTGCAATTGTTGTCGCGGGCGTGGACGATTCTCGATGGCCGCGGCACCGTCCACGAGGTGATCGGCGAGGGCGTGGTCGGCGAAATGCCGCTGATCGCGCCGGGGTCGAGCTTCGATTATGTCTCGGGCTGCCCGCTCGACACGCCGTCGGGGTCGATGCGCGGCACCTATCGGATGGTCGATGAAGACGGCACCGCCTTCGATGTCGAAATCCCGCACTTCACTTTGCTCAGCAGCTGAGTCCATCCGTGCAAGGCGACCCGCTTATCGCCGTGGCCGCCAACGACGGCTGGGGGATCGTCAACTACCGCCGCGGCCTGATCGCCGCGCTCCAGGCCGCCGGATTTCGAGTCGCGGTGCTCGCGCCCGACGGCCCGCACAGCGCGGCGATCCGCGCGATGGGCGTCCTGTTCTGCCCGCTCAAGATGCAAAGGAAGGGGCGCTCGCCAGCGGGTGACCTGATGGTCCTCGCGCGTTATCGCCGCGCGCTTCGCCGGCTTCACCCCGCGGCGTTCCTTGGTTTCACAATCAAGCCCAACATCTATGGCTCGATGGCCGCGCACTCGCTCGGCATTCCGGTCATCAACAATATCACCGGGCTTGGCGCGATGTTCGAGCGCAGGGGGCCGCTCAATCGGCTGGTGACACTCCTCTACCGTTTAGCGATCGGCCGCTCGGCGAAGGTGTTTTTCCAAAACCGCGACGATCGCGCCTTGTTCATCGAGCGCGGGCTGGTGACGGGGGAACGCGCCGGCCTGCTGCCGGGATCGGGCGTCGACCTCGACCATTTCAAGCCGGGCCCGGCGGCGGAACGGGATAAAGTGACTTTCCTCCTCGCCTCGCGCCTGCTGTGGGCCAAGGGCATCCGCGAGTTTGTCGCTGCCGCGCGGCTGCTCAAGGCCAGGCGACACGACCTCCGATTCCGCCTCGCCGGACCGCTCGATCGGCCGGGGCCGGGCGCCGTCGACCGCGCCGACCTCGACCGCTGGGCGGAGGAGGGGGTGATCGACTATCGCGGATCCTTCGAAGATATCCGCGACGAACTGGCGGAGGCCGATTGCGTCGTCCTGCCGTCTTATTATCGCGAGGGTACGCCGCGCATCCTGCTCGAGGCTTCGGCGATGGCGATCCCGGTCATCGCCGCCGACAGCATCGGCTGCCGCGACGCGGTAACCGATGTCGAGACCGGTTTCCTGTGCGCGCCGCGCTCAACCGAATCGCTGGTGGCGGCGATGGAACGAATCGCCGACTTGTCCGTCCTGTCGAGGCGAGCGATGGGCGCGGCGGCCAGGGCGAAGATGGTTGCCGAGTTCGCCGAACCGCTCGTTCATCGCGCATATCTCGACGCTCTGCTAGAAATCGGCGTCACCGCGCCTTAGGAATTCGAGCTTGTTCTTTTCACGCAAAGATAGACGCGCACCTTCGGGCGCCCGCGGACGGCGTGCCTATGTCGTCGGTGACGTTCATGGCCGACTCGACCTGCTCGACGAGCTGATCGGGCAGGTCGAATCGGACTTGCTCGCTCGGCCCATCCGCCAGGCAGTGCTGGTCTTCGTCGGCGACCTCATCGACCGCGGCCCGTCCTCGGCCCAAGTGGTCGAGCGACTGCGCACCTTCCGCCGCTCGGGAATCGAAACCGTGTTCTTGCTCGGCAATCACGAGGAGGTCCTGCTGCGGGTCGTCGGCGGGGAAGCCGGCCTGATCGCCAAATGGCGGCAGTTCGGCGGCAAGGAGTGCGTCGAGAGCTATGGCGCCGACCCGCAGGCCTTCGCGCGCATGGCCGACGACGAGGCGATCGTGCTGGTCCGCGAGATCGTGCCGACCGAGCATATCGCGTTTCTGTCCGGCTTTGCCGACACCTGCCGATTCGGCGATTATCTGATCGTCCACGCCGGCATCCGGCCTGGAGTCGAGTTCGAGCAGCAGAGCCAGAACGACCTGCGCTGGATCCGCGAACCCTTTCTCGACCACAGCGGCGACCATGGGTTCGTCGTCGTCCACGGCCATACGATCGTCAGCCAAGTCGAGGATCGCGGCAATCGCATCGCCATCGATACCGGGGCCTATCGCTCGGGCCGGCTGACCGCGTTGGTCATCGACGGCGCCGAGCGGCGCTATCTGGTGGCCCGCCAGCCGGTCGCCCAGGAACCGCCCATCGCCGGCGGTATCTCCGGTGCGCATTGATTCGAACCAGTCTCGCGACTAGGCGTTCGAGCCGTTGACGCTAGGGACCCGGGGGGCGCTAGCGTCGTTATTCGCGAGGAATGATCGTGTGGACTGATCTTTCGCCCCCGCTCAAGACGCTGTTGGCGTGCGGGATGACAGGCTTCGTGACGTTGCTCGCGGGGTGCACCGACTCTCGTGGCGGACCGATCGCCTACGACCGGGTCCTGGTTGCTCCGGACGAGCCGCGCATCGTCGCGCTCGAATCCAATTACAAAATCGCGCCAATGGACCAGCTCGCGATCAAGGTCTTCAAGTCGGAAGATCTGACCGGCGAATATGAGGTCGATCTCGCCGGACGCATCTCGCTTCCGCTCATCGGCGAGGTTGAGGCGGCCAATCTGACCACCGCCCAGCTCGACGAGCGGCTGACCGCCAAGTTCGGCGAAACCTATTTCCAGAACCCCGACGTCAGCGTCGCGATCAAGCGCTCGACCGCGCGGGTGGTCACCGTCGATGGCGCGGTCCGCGAGTCCGGGGCCTTTCCAGTCGCCGGGCCGATGACCCTGATCCAGGCGATCGCACTCGCCAAGGGCACGACCGAGGACTCCAATCCCCGTCGGGTGGCGGTCTTCCGGACGATCCAGGGGCAGCGCCAGGCAGCCGCCTTCGATCTGACCGCGATCCGCCGCGGGCAATCGCCGGATCCGCAAATCTATCCCGGCGACATCGTCGTCGTCGACGGCTCGGCGATCAAGGCGCTGCAGAAGCAGCTGATGCAGTCGTTGCCGCTCTTTTCAATCTTCCGCCCGTTCTAGCGAATGGACCCCGACACCGGCATTGGACCTGAACCTCGTGAACAATAATCTCGTAATCCCCAATGATAGTCCGTGGGCCGTCGGACGCCTCGAGCCGCAGGGCCTGGCGCACGGCCAAAGGGTCTATTCGGCGGTCAACATCTTCGATTTCGCGACGTTGCTGCGGATCCTCTATCACTGGCGCTGGCTGGTTCTTGGCGCGATCGCCTTTGGACTGCTCGCCGCGATCCTCTCGACCCTCCTCGCCGATCCCGTCTATCGCGCGTCGGTCTCCCTCGAAGCCAATCCTCCAACCGTCTCGGTATCGGTCGATAAATCGCGTGAGTCGGAGGATTCGGGCTACGATTCCTATGATTTTGTCGCCACCCAGATCGGGTTGCTCGAGAGCCGCAATGTGGCCGAGCGCACGGCGCAGGACCTCAACCTCGCCAACAACCCCGAGATCGTCCAGCAGGAGTTGCCGGCAGCCGAGCGGCTCCGCGCGGCAACCGGCTTCGTCAGGGGAGGACTCAAGGTCATCGCTCCCGAGGAGGGGCGGCTGATCAAGTTCAACTTTGATTCGACCTCGCCGCAGCTGGCCGCGCAGGTGGCCAACGGAGTCGCCGACAATTTCATCAATTCGGCGCTCCAGCGGCGCTACGAATCGTCCGCGTACGCTCGGACTTTCCTCGAGCGGCAGATCAGCAAGACGCGAACCGACCTCGAGCGGTCCGAGCGTCAGCTCGTCGCTTATGCCCAGAAGCAGGGCATCGTCAGCTCGGGCGGGAGCGCGGACGGCAAGTCGCCCGGCGGCGATGCCAGCTCGCTCCAGGGTGGCTCCATGTTCGCATTGAACCAGGCCCTGGCCGACGCGACCGCGCGGCGGGTTGCGGCCGAAGGCGCGTATCGCGGCGCGATGTCCACCGGCCCCACGGCGGACGTTACGACCGGCACCTCGGGCATGCGGCAGGATCGTGCCCGGCTCCTCGCCGAATATCAGCAGAAGCGCGAGTTCATGAAGCCCGAGCATCCCGAGATGGAGAGCCTCAAGGCGCAGGTCGATGAACTCGAGCGGCAGATCGCGCGGGAATCGTCGGCGATGAGCAGCGGGCGCAACAACAGCTTGCTGGCGGACTATCGCGCCGCGCTTGCCGCCGAATCTGGCCTGCGCAGCCGGGTCGCGGGGCTCAAAAGCGAAGTGCTCGACCTGCGCGGCCGCTCGATTCAGTACAATATCCTGCAGCGCGAGGTCGACACCAACCGCAGCCTCTACGACGCGCTGCTCCAGCGCTTCAAGGAAATCGGGGTGGCCGGCGGGATCGGCGTTTCCCCGGTCTCGATCGTCGATCGCGCGGACACGCCGCTATTTCCGTTCAAGCCGCGATTGTTCCTCAATCTCCTCGCCGGCCTCGGTCTCGGCCTGCTGGCTGGAATCGGCGCCGCGGTCGGTCTCGAGATCCTCAACGACACGATCAAGAGCCGCGAGGATGTTCGCAAGAAACTCCAGCTGCCCTGTGTCGGAGTGGTGCCCAAGGGCACCCGCAATGAGGGGTTGGTGGAGGAGCTGCAAAACCGGACCTCGACCGTGTCCGAGGCCTATTCGGCGATCATCGCCGCGCTCCGCTACAGCACCGAGGACGGAATGCCCAAGGCGCTGGTTCTCACCAGCACCCGCCCGGGCGAAGGGAAATCATCCTCGGCGTTCGCGATCGCCCAGAATTACGCCCGGCTTGGACGCCGCGTGCTGCTGATCGACAGCGATTTGCGCAAGCCCGCGTTCAAGACCGAGTCGGAAGATATCGGGCTCAGCTATCTGCTGACGACCGGCGACCGGCTCACCGATCATCTGGTGACGACCCAGCACGAGAATTTGTCGCTGCTTCCGTCCGGCCCGGTTCCGCCCAACCCCGCCGATTTGTTGTCGACCGGGCGATTGCGCAAGCTGGTGGCGGAGGCGAGCGAATCGTTCGACCTGGTGCTGATCGACTGTCCGCCGACGCTCGGCCTCGCCGATGCCCCGTTACTCGCGGCGGCCGCGGGCAACGTCCTGTTCGTCGTCGAAGCCGGCAAGACCCGGACCCGCGCGGTGATCGATTCGCTCAATCGGCTGGAAGCCGTCGGCGCGCATGTGCTTGGCGTGGCGCTGACCAAGGCGACCGGCACCGGCGGTTACGGCTACGGCCAGGGCTATGGCTATGGCTATGGCACCAACGCCCGGGTTAAACGCACCGAGATCCTGATGATCCCCCGGTTGGTTGCCGAGGACCCCGAAGATCACCCCGCCTGAGGGACCCGCGCGAATGACCTCGCGCACTGCGATTCGGCGGACGCTCGCTATCGGCGCGGCAATCGCCATCGCGATCCTGGTGGTCCGTAGCGCGGTGGTCGAAGCGTTCGCCGAGAGCGATCCGGTGACTGCGGCCAAGCTCTGGAGCGGACACCCCCAGGTCACGATCGCCAACGCTTCGCGCGCCATTGCCAGCGCTGCCGGAGCGCGCAAGGAAATCGGCAAGGAAACCTTCGCTGCGTTCGGCGACGCTGCCCGCAAAGCACCGCTCGAGCCGCAACCGTTCGTCGTTCGCGGGATCCAGCTTCAGCTGGCGGGGCAGGTGGTGGCCGCCGACCGCGCGTTCCTCGCTGCCAGATGGCGCGATCCGCGGGCGCTGCCGACCCGCTATTTCCTCGCCAGCAGCCGGCTTGGCCGGGGCAATGTCGATGGCTTGCGGGAAGTCGCGGCACTCGCGCGGATGTCGCCCGGCGGAATCAGCGCCGCGGCCCCCTATCTCGCCACCTTTGCCCGGCAGCCCGCGGCTCTCGTGCCGATGCGCCAATTGCTGGACTCCAACCCGCTGATCCGCGCGGACGTGCTTGCGACCCTTGCGCAAGATCCGGCCAATCTGAAGCAAGTGCTCGAGCTTGGCGGAACGCTGGAACCGGCGCGGGCCCCGTGGCTCGCGACGATGATCACGACATTGGTCGACGCCCGGCAATATGAGCGCGCGCAGGACCTGTGGGCCAGGACCGCGGGGATCGACCGGTCGCGCCCGCCGTGGCTCCTGTACGATCCGGACTTCCGCGATTCCACCGCACTGCCGCCATTCAATTGGCAACTGACCTCATCGGCGATCGGGCTTGCGGAGCGCCGCTCGAGCCGGCTTCAGGTGATCTATTACGGCCAAGCCGACGGAGTGCTCGCGCGCCAGCTTCTCGTGCTGGCTCCCGGACGCTACCGCTTCGCTGCTCCGGCCACGGGCGCGGCTGGCAATGGCGAAGGCTCGGCCCTCAACTGGGCCGTCCGCTGCGCCGGAACCGAGCCCGCGCTGGTCTTGGCGTCGGCTCCGGCAGCCCACGCCACTTTGGCCTTCAACGTTCCCTCCTCGTGCGCGGCGCAGTGGCTCGAGCTTGCCGGGCGGGCCTCGGACATCGGCCGCGAGAGCGAGATTGCGATCGGCCCCGTGTCCCTTGCTCGGATCGCGGCTCGATGAACGTCTCGCTCCGCCAGACGGTCGTCCCGGCCTATCTTTTCCTGTGCCTTGTACTGGGCGGCAGCGCGCAGGCCATCTGGGGCAATATGGTCCTGCAACTGGCCGGACTCGCGATCCTCGCCTGGGCTGTGGCGGAGCGCCCCGGCGCCCCGATGCTCAGGCCGGCGCGCCACTTGCTGTGGATTGCGCTGGCGGCGATCGCCATCGGCCTGGTCCAGCTGGTTCCGCTTCCTCCCGCGGTGTGGATCAACCTCGGCCCGCGGGAAGCCATTGCCGACGGCTATCGCGTGCTCGGGCTGACGCTTCCTTCCTTGCCGATCTCCTTGACCCCATACCGCACGATCGACGCTTTGCTGGCGACGATACCGCCGCTTGCGATTGTCCTCGGCATCGTCCGCCTCAAGGCGTTCCGCGGGGCCTATGCAGCGGCCGCGATCGTCGCCGCAACGGTGGCCGGGATTGGCCTCAGCGCGCTGCAGGTATCTTCGGCCCAGTCGGGCGCCTCGCCCTGGTATTTGTATCCGATCACCAACCTCGGGCACGGCGTCGGCTTCTTCGCCAATGCCAATCACATGGCGTCACTGCTGCTGGTCAGCCTGCCGTTTATCGCCGCGCTGGTGCCGGCGGCGCGCGGCTCGCACATCCAGCGCTACAGCGCTTTCGTCGCGGTGATGGCGGGGATTGCGATCCTGATCCTGGTCGGGGTCGCGCTCAACGGTTCGCTGGCCGGTTACGGCCTGCTCTTGCCAGTCGGACTGGCAAGCCTGGCGATCATCATCCCGCGGCACGCGCGGGGCCGGCGCTGGCTGGGTCCGGCCGTAGTGGCCACGACGGCGCTCGGGATTGCAGCAATTGCGGTCACCGGTATCGGCACCAACCGGCTGGGCGCCGAGGCCGAGGTTTCGTCGCAGTCGCGCATGGAGATTCTGGAGCCGACCCTTGAAATCGCCCGCGAGTACCTCCCGTTCGGTACCGGTCTCGGCTCGTTTCGCCAGGCCTACCCCTTGTTCGAAGACCCCGACCTGGTCGACTCGACCTATGTCGTCCATGCGCACAATGATTTTGCCGAATGGGTAATGGAAACCGGAATTCCAGGAATCATCGTGCTGCTGCTGTTCCTCGCTTGGTGGGGCAACGCGGTGTTCAGGGTGTGGCGGAATGCGGACTCGGGGTCGTTCGCCAAGGCCGCGTCGATCGCCTCCGCGGCGTTCATCGCGCATAGTCTAGTCGATTTCCCGCTGCGTACCGGGGCGCTCGCCGGAACCTTCGCCTTGTGCGTCGCTCTGCTCGCCGATCGGCGCCCGGCGCAGGCCGCGCATTCCGGCGATCTGCGGCCGACCCGCCACGTCACGATCCGCTGAACAGTCCTAACCCGCCGCCGCGCGGGCCTGACGGATCAGTTCGGACGCCTTGAACGCCACGCCGGGAAGTAACAGGAATTGGGTCAGGTGGATCCGCAGCGTTCCGCCTGGGCTGGCGGTGGGCTCGACCGGCTCCGGCCGACCGGCCAGCTGCCGCCGCGCCGCTTGGTACAGCCAGCGAGTGCAACCGTCGGAAGCGAGCGAATCCCGCAGGTCCGGGCACTGTGCGAGGGTTTCATAGAGGCCGTCGGCGAGCAGCAGCGCCTGACCGGCGGCGCGACCGGCGCCAAGCTCCTGGGATCGGCGATAGAGGCGAACGATCTCGGCGGGACTCTTCGGGTTGAGCAGCGCGGCGAGGTCGGTAATCCATTTCAGCCGAAACCAGGCGCTCGACGCGCCATGGACGCAGAGATGCGCGAACAATTCGTCGCTTGCGAGCGTGGGGAGGGAGCAGCCGGCTGTGATCTCGACCGACTGACGCGGCGAGCCGATGCCGACCGTCGGGATCAAGGCCGGATTGTCGGTCAGCCGCGTGTGCAGGTCCACCCGCGCGCTCGACCCCGGTTTCCACCACTCCGAATCCTTGCGAAAGCGGTGCCACGCCCGCAGCGCGCCAACCTCCTCCGGCCGATCATCCTCGCGCCGAAAGCCGGCGGCGCGAAGTACCGGCAGGGTCGCATCGAGCCGCGAGCTGTCGATCAGCAGATCGATGTCGACTCCGGCCTTTATCCACGGCGTGCCATAGGCCAGTACGCCCAGCGGCAGTCCCTTCAGGAACAGACAATCGATTCCGCCGTGCTTGAGGGCGTCGGCTAGGGTCTGGCATTCGGCCAGGCTCGCGCGGTTGGCGGTCGCGATCCTCGCCGCATCTTCCGCGATCGTTCGTGCGACGTTGGGCGGGACGAGGTTGCCAAGGCGCGGCAGCGATTTCCAGATCAGCCCCTGCACCCGGTGAAATCGGACGAGGCGATCGAATCGCTGCCAATCGAGCGGGCCGCGCGGGGTTGACGAAGGCGCAACCGCTCCATCGAACGCCAGTCGGCAGCAGTGGACGACAAGCTGGAACTCGGCAGACCCCAAGCGTCGATCCTCCTCGACAGCGCTCAAACCTGGTTGCGGCCCTCGACATAGTTGATGAATCGCGCGGTGAGCAGTCCGAGCGGAACGGCGAGTTCGCGGGCCAATGATTTATGCCGATCGGTTTCGGTGTGCTGGGGCCAATCCTCGAGCGCAACACGCAGCCGCGGCAGGTCCAGCATCGACGCCATCTTCGGGTCGCTCTCCAACCGGTCCAGCTCGGCGAGGAAATCCCGGCGTCGTCTGCCAATCCGCAAATGCCAGTCGGAATCCCAGCGTCCGTTCAATCGGTTCAGCCGCTGTGCCTCAGGCATGATGCCCTTGCTCATCTGCCGCGCCAGCCAGCGTGGTTGGCCGTCGCGCATGAACATGTCGGTTGGAAGGCCCCAGCAGAACTCAACGAAGGGTCGGTAGGCCATAGGATCCCGCACGGCCACGCCGTACATCTGCTCAAACGCCTGATAGCGCTCATCATCCTCGGGATCGCCACGCTCAAGCAAAAGCCTGAAGCCGTGCTTCCGGCTTCGTGGCTCGTACCTATCCAAGTCGATGCCGTTGTTCCTGCGCCGCTGCTCCGCTCCCGATTTGACCCGGTATTGGCTATTCAAAGGCTGAATTTTATCCAGCAATGAGCCCTTGCCTAACACAATCCGCCTGACCAGCCGCCACAGCGGGGTGGGGAGGAGCGGCATGAGGCACATGGCGCCAAACCGCCAAGCCATCGACGGCCGGTAGCCGGGAAGCTCCTTAAGCGCCCACCAAAGCTGCCGCCAGCGTCCGGTCATCAGATATTCGATATAGCCCCAACTCGCGTCATTGCTGAGCGTTTCATTGCCCCAATCGGACACGAGCAGCGCGTCGCAGCCTTCCCTGACCGCGCCGGCGAATAGGCCATGAAAGACATACATGTTGCAGATGCCGGCTGGAGCGCCACCCATCAGATGGAAGAAGTCGTTCCACCGATAGTCATGCTCGTATCCCTCGTTGGCGGTGAAGTGCGGCTCCAGACGAGGGTGCATGGCCGCAAATGCCTCCACAAACGGTCGCTCATCGCCGAACATCCAGCTCTCGACGAGCCCGTCGAAGCCGTCTTCCGGATGGAACGTGAACGTCGGCAGCCGTTGCCCGGCAGGTAAAGCCGCAAGTGTCCGGACTGCGATCTGCGGGCTGTCGAGGCCGCCCGACAGAGTAACACCTGGTTTCCGGAATCCGGCGATGCAGGCCCTGACGCCCTCGTCGAGGAGTTCGCTCGCCCGCGCCATATAGTCGGCATCGCTCGCCATGCGCACGTCGGGCACGGCGAGCAGATCGTAATAGCGACGCAGGACGCGTGGCTTCCCCGGCCGAAGTTCCACGATCGAGCCGCCCGGCATCCGGGAAACGTTCTCAAACCAGCTGGCTTCTGGATCGGTGAAATTCAACAAGGCGCTATCGGCGACGCGCTTGTAATTAAGCTTTTGCTCGATCCCGGCCGCGAACAGGGCTCGGGGAACAGAGGCGACAACCGTCAGTGCGTCGTCATGAAAATAGCACAAGGGCGGAGCACGGATCGGGCTTCGCGACAGACGAAGCAGTTTCTGCTCGGGTGCCGCGATGATCGCACAATATTCGCCGATGATCTTGCGGTCTGCATCATCGCCCCAGCGATCGACCGCCAGGCCGTAAAGGCTGGCGAGATCGCCGGGATCGGCGTCGAGCGTCTTCGCGATTTCGGCGGCGTTGTCGAAATAACCGTGGAACGCAATAATTCTGCCGGTCGCCAGCCTGGCCGGCCTCCAACCACGCGCCTGGGAGGATGTCGAGCGGAGCGGTCGATAAGCGAAATGGACTCCGTCCACTTCGACTGCGCTGGCATGACCGCCAATGCCGGCGCAAAGCGACGCACCAAGGCGCTTGGCAAGTGCCTTCGTTCGATCATCCCTGGCATCATTCCAGGGCCAGGCCAATGCGAGCATTTAAATCAAACGACCGGTATCTGTATTCGGTGAATGCGCCGCCACTCCAGCAGTGGCGCTGACGCTGCGATCAGGTCTTGGTGCTGTTCTGGCCCGCCGGGCCCGGCTTTCCAGCGACATCCTTGATCTGGCCGAGGCGGGTCAGTTGCGGCTTAATCCACTCCTGGCGCTTCATAGTGACTTTCCGCATACTCAGCTCCCTGACGACAGTGCCGGCATTCAAGTGCCTTGGTCATGTGTCCTAATGATCAATTCGCCTTTGAGTTGCAAGCCAAACTGTTTTGTTGGCCGTCGCTCAATCTCCAACTCGCAAAGTTTCAACCCATGGGCCCGGCAATTCACCGATAATCTTGGCCCCATTTACCTCGACCCAGGCGTGCAGCGCGTCTGCGGCATGGCGCAAATGCGACGGGCGCACCGCGAAGACTATTGTGTGAGGGAGGTCCTGGCGTCGCAATAGCCAGCTAACGGCTACCGCGCGAGGCAGGCATTTTGTGGGGAAAGGCAATCGCTCGGCCGCTCGTTCGACAACGGCGACCTCTCGCCGGCCTGTCTCGACTGCTGAGTTTTCCAACTGCGCCTCGCTTCGATCGCAATTTCTCGTTCCCAAGCCTTCGCGCCAGCGGCGGAAAGGCTTGGGAACGAGAAATGGCGATCGAAGCGAGGCGCAATTGGAAAACTCAGCAGTCGAGACAGGCCGGCGAGAGGTCGCCGTTGTAGAACGAGCAGCCGAGCGGTTGCCTTTCCCCACGAAATGCCTGCCTCGCGCGGTTGCGCTCAGCTGGCTTTTGCGGCGCAAGGATCTCCCTCAC
>JANNDN010000192.1:0-5954 GCA_031387795.1 Sphingomonas sp. | reverse complement strand
GGCATGCTCGTGCTTGACATCCTTAACCAGCCGCACGATCGGGCCAGTCAGGCTGCGGTCGATGATCGCCTCGTGGCGCGGACGATCGAGGACGCAGGCGGTGATCTCGGCCGGTTTGACGCCCTTGGCCTTGGCGATGGCGCGGATATTGTCCTCGACCGGCCGGCCGAGGTCGATCGTGCCCTCGGGGTAACCGGGGCCGATCGCGAGCTTTTCCATATAAGTGTCGGGGGCGTTGAGGAGGCCACCTTCCTCGGCGATGGCGAGCACCGCAAGCGCGTTGGGACCGGCCTTGGCGGTGATAGTGGTGCCCTCGAGCGGGTCGAGCGCGATGTCGATCCGCGGGCCGCTGCCCTGCGCCGATCCGACTTTTTCGCCAATATAGAGCATCGGGGCTTCGTCGCGCTCGCCCTCGCCGATGACGACGGTGCCGTCCATCGGCAGAGTATTGAGCGCCGCGCGCATCGCCTCGACCGCGGCGGCGTCGGCCGAATCATTGTCGCCGCGACCGATCCAGCGCGACGCGGCGATCGCGGCGGCCTCGGTCACCCGGACCATCTCGAGCACGAGGACCCGGTCGAGGACGGACGAGGCGGCGGGGCCGGTGATTGTCATGAGCGGCGGGTCTCCAGATCGCTGGGCGGGTGACTGCCGATAGGCAGACTAGTCGGCCTCGTCCACCCGATGCTGGAGAAGCTCGCTGCGGACCCGCACCGAGCGCGCGCCGAGGCGGGTCTCGACGAGAAAGATCGCGAAGCCGATGGCGATCGAGACGGTGGCGGCGATGAACAGCAAAGCGATCGCGACGCCCAGCCGAGCGACGACGAAATTGGCCGCGAAGAGGAGCGCGACGACGAGGCAGGTGAGGACCGCCGAGAGGACCGAGAAACTGATCGCGCTGCTGACCATGCTCATCCGCCGGTCGAGGACCCGCATCTCGCCAAGCCAGCGCTCGTGCTCGTCACCGCGGCTGCCGAGCAGGCACGGCTCGATCTCGCGGCTGCGGTCGACAATTCGCGACAGCCGCGTCGCGCAAACGTTGAGGAAGGCACCGATCCCGGTCAGCAGGAACACCGGGGCGAGCGCCAGGCGGACGGTGTCGGCGACGGTGGTGATGGGGATATAATCGGCCGGCTGGAGCATCATCTCGGCTGGCGTTCGCAATTGGCGACCTCGATCAGCAACAGGCCCGTCACCACAAAGCTCGCCGCCAGGACCCACGAGAAACTGGCGATCAGCGGCGGGGTCGGCCCGAAAATGCCGACGATCATGGTTGCAATCGAAAGCCCCATAAGCAGCAGTACCGCGAGCAGCAGGTCCATCCCCGCCGACAAGCCCGTCCACATCCGCACCGAGCCGCCGGTGTGCCCGCTGGTCCAGAACAGGATCGCGCTCCTGATCACCAGCCAGCCGATCACGGGCCAGACCGTCGGCAGGAAATGGGTCGAGGGATTGATGAGGAACAGCAGCCCCGCGAACGTGGTCACCGCGCCCGCTGCGGCGGCGAACTTGTGCACTGCCTGGCGCAGCGTACCGGCGAACAGCTCGATCGCCCCGGCTCCGATCAGAAGCAGGCCGATGACCGAGGAAGGGAGGCCCGCGGTGACCGGCAGCAGCGCCGAGAGCACGCCCAGCGCGATGATCCCCAGCCCGCAAGCCATGATCAGAAAAACTCTCGTCGAATCTTGCATCTTTGCTGCCCGACCTCCCGATCGATCTCTTGTTATGCGGCGCCTGACCGCCCGGCTCAAGGCGCAACGACAGTCAGCGCTCCGGGGCGGATGCGATAGCGCAGCGGCGGCGCCATCGTCGCCACTTCCCCGTCGAGCGTGAAGCGTAGCGACGATCGTTTGCTGTCGACGCGAATCTCGGTCACGTCATCGATCCTGATCAGGTCCTCGCGGCGGGTCCGGCCGGCCAGAGCCCGGGCGACCGCGGCGAGAAAGCCGAGACGCGAGTTTCGCGCCATGACCAGAACGCACAGCCGGCCTTGCGCCAGCGAACTGCGTTGCCCCGCGCCGCTGATATCGAGCCGGTAGTCATTGTTGCCGACGAACAGCAACGGCGTGTCGACCCGCGCCTCATGATCGTTGACGGACAGAGTCAGCTGCTGATGCTCGAACCGGAACAATGTCCGGACTGCCGCGACCAGCAGCGCCAGCCGCTTGCTCCGGCCGAGCCGCTGTTGTTGCGCCTCGCGGTCGATGACCATCCGCGGATACAGGCCGATGGCGCTGTTGTTGATGAAAGTGCGTCCGTTGACCTCGGCGACGTCAACCTTGGCGCGCCGGCCCGCGGCAATCGTCGCCGCCGCTTTGTCGAGCGCGCTCTCGATGCCGAGGTCCCCGGCAAAATGGTTGAGCGTTCCAAGGGGCAGGATGCCGAGCGCGGTGTCGGTATCGCACAAAACCGAAGCGGCGGCGCCGATCGTGCCGTCGCCCCCGCCGACGATGATCAGGCGATGACCGAGTGCGACCAGCGCCTTGCAGCGATCGGCGCAGCCATCGCCGTCGATCAATTCGATGGCACAATCGATTCCCGCTTGCGCCAGCGCGTCGCCAACCTTGTCGGCAATTCCCGGATCGGCCTTGGCGGTGCCACCATCGCGGTTGATCAGGACTGGAACGGCTGTGCGCGTCATGGACGCCCAACGCGGATCCCCGGCCGCATGTTCAAATCGCGCGAAGGATCACCCCGCCGTTTTGGAGTCGGCCGCGCTGCATTCGCCGATGCGCTTCGAATCGACGCGCATCCGCATGGTCATTGTGCCGGATGCCCCGGGCGCGCCCCCGCCCTTCATTTCCATCCGCATCCGATAGCTGTCGGGCGCGTATGTTCCGGTCAGCGTCATCAGTTGATCCCCGCCACCGCCGTTCCCACTGCAGCGCATGGCCGCGTCGATCTTGCCCCGGCTCATGGTGAAATGGTCATAACGGCACTGATCGTTGCCGGTGAAGAACTTGCCCTCGGGCTGTTTGACGTCCTCTTCGGTCAGGCAGGTGGTGAATTCGTGGATGCCGCTCTTGGCCATGACCTGCTTCATCCGCGCGCTTTCCTCGGCGGACATCCCCGGGATCGTCATGTCCTCGATCGCGCTGGTCGACTTCCATTCTCCCGCGCGGATGAATTGCCCGCCGGTCGCCTCGCGAACCTTGCCCGCGACGTCCTCGACGCTGGCGTTCTGCTCGTTAACCTCGGGACCCTGGTTGCACGCGCCAAGCGCAGCGAGCGAACCGAAAATGGCAATGGCGTGCAGTTTCATGGTCGGTCCCCCTTCGAGTTTTCGTACCGTTTCCTAGCGCCCGCTGCCGCTCGCGCCCGCGGGACCGAGCAGGTCGAGCACCGCCGCGGTCATCGCGATAGTGCCGGTGACGATAGCCGGCTCGGGGTCGATCTTGAACAAAGCGCTGTGATGGGAGGGCACCGGCGGGCCCCCGGCTTTGGCCGCATCGAACGCCGATTGCGGTGTCCCGCCGACGTCGAAATAATAGCCCTTCACGCCATATTTGGGCTCGACGAAATAAGCGAAGTCCTCGCCGCCCATGCCCTGCTGCACATAAGGCTCGACATTGGCGCTGCCGAGTGCAGCGGCCATCGTCGCATTGAGCCGCCGGGCCAGCGCGCCGTCGTTAAGCGTGACCGGAGTCCCCTCCGGATGGGTGACGTCGGGCAGATTATTCTCGGCGATGCCGTTGGCGCGGGCGATGTCGCGCGCAACCCGCGGGATCGCCTTCAGCAGATATTGGCGGGTCTCGTCGTCATTGGCGCGCACCGTCAGAAGCAGTTCGGCGCGGTCGGAAATGATGTTGTTCTTGCTCCCCGAATGGAATGATCCGACGGTGATCAGCGCGGGTTTCACCGGATCGATCTCGCGGCCAACCAGCCCCTGCAGCGCGGTGACGATCTGGGCGCCGATATAAATCGGGTCGCGACCGGCGTGCGGTGAGGCGCCGTGCGCGCCAACCCCGTGGACGATGATGGTGACGCTGTCGGCCGAGGCATATTGGATCGTCTCCGAGGCGCTGACCTTGCCCGAGGGCAGGTCCGCCGCGACGTGCCAGGCAAGCGCATAATCGGGCTTCGGAAAGCGCGTGTAGAGGCCGTCCTCGAGCATCGCCTTGGCCCCGCCGACGCGCTCCTCGGCGGGCTGGACGATGAAGACGATAGTGCCTTTCCAGCGATCCTTGAGCGTCGCGAGCCGGCGCGCGGTGCCGACCAGACCAGCGATGTGGGTGTCATGCCCGCAGGCGTGCATGACCGGCTTCTCGACCCCGTCGATGTCGATTTGGCGCGCTTTGCTGGAGTAAGCGAGGCCCGATTTCTCCTCGACCGGGAGGCCGTCCATGTCGGCGCGGACCAGCACCACCGGTCCCTCGCCATTCTTCATCACCCCGACAATCCCGGTGCCGCCGACCTTTTCGGTCACCACCAATCCGGGGATGGCGTGCAATTCCTTCGCCATCCGGGCGGCGGTTGCGGTCTCGCGGAACGACAGTTCGGGGTTGCGATGGAAATAGTCGAACAAAGGCGCCAGCGATTGCGCGTAATCGGCGCGCACCGCGGCGGCGTAATCGGGCTCGGCCGATACCGGCGCGGCGGCAAAAGCGGACACAGCTAAAAACAGCGCGGCACGATTCGGCATGATCATTCCCCCCAAGACTGACGCCAACTTGGACGCGGCTCGCCCGTTGGGCAAGCGCCGGATCAGGCGCCGGATCAGGCGGGGCAGTCGCCGAGCCGCTTGGCCTCGACCCGCATCCGCATGATATCGTCGCCCGAGCCCGACGCGTTCAGTTCGAAACTGTACGAATCGCGGCCGTACGTGCCGGCCAGCTGGAAGCTGCCGCCTTCGAGCTCGTCATTCTCCGGACAGGCCATGGCGAAATCGATGCGCCCGTCCTTCCACTGCGAACGCCCGACCTTGCATTGCGGGTCGACCTCCTCGCGCACCAAAGTCTGCGGGTCGGCGACCATCTCGGGCGTGACGCAGCGTTCGGCGGTCTGGGTGGTTCCGACCGCTTTGGCCGCGGCCTCCGCCTCGGCGGCGGAGAGCGAGCTGTCCTTGAGCTCGACCAAGGTGGTCGCCTGCCGATAAAGGCCCGCAACGATGCTCGCGGGCGGCGCTTCGGCCTGCGCGACATTGTTGGCTGGCGCGTCGGCCTTTTCGCAGCCGACAAGGACTGCGGCGGCGGCAAATATGGTGATGGCCCTCATCTTGAACTCCCCCCAAAGATGTCCCGAACGACGCACCGGCCGCTTCATTGAGTTCGAGCGACCCGCCAACCATATGGAAATGTGATGGCAATTCAAATCCGCACTTCGCTGGCCGAGCTCGAAACCGGCGCAAACTTCGTCCCCCACAAGCCCGCCCGGCCCGACAAGGCCGAGGGCGGGAAAGCGTTCGTGCTGCGGTCCGACTATGAGCCGGCGGGTGATCAACCGACCGCGATTCGGGAGCTGACCGAGGCCGCGCTGCAGGGCGAGAGGAGCCAAGTCCTGCTCGGCGTCACCGGCTCGGGCAAGACCTTCACCATGGCCAAGGTGATCGAACAGCTGCAGCGCCCGGCGCTGATCCTCGCGCCCAACAAGATCCTCGCCGCCCAGCTCTATGGCGAGCTGAAGAGCTTCTTTCCCGACAATGCGGTCGAATATTTCGTCAGTTACTATGATTATTACCAGCCCGAGGCCTATGTCCCGCGCAGCGACACCTACATCGAGAAGGAAAGCTCGGTGAACGAGGCGATCGACCGCATGCGCCACAGCGCGACGCGGTCGCTGCTCGAGCGCGACGACGTGATCATCGTCGCCTCGGTGTCGTGCCTCTACGGCATCGGCTCGGTCGAGACCTATTCGGCGATGATCTTCGATTTGAAGAAGGGGGCAAGCGCCGACCAGCGCGAGATCATCCGCAAGCTCGTCGCGCTGCAATATAAGCGCAACGACGCCGCCTTCGC
>JANNDN010000182.1:0-14080 GCA_031387795.1 Sphingomonas sp. | reverse complement strand
CATCCGCGTCCGGCGACCGACGTGCGCACCGTCGCCGATCATATCGAGCATGTCGTCAAGGTCGCGGGCCGCGAGCATGTCGCGCTCGGCGGCGACTTCGACGGCATTCCGTTCACTCCGGCCGGGCTCGAGGGAGTCGAGTCGTATCCATCGCTGTTCGCCGAGCTGATCCGCCGCGGCTGGTCCAACCGCGATCTCGCCGGTCTCGCCGGGGCCAACGTCCTGCGCGTGATGCGCAAGGCGGAGGGTGTGGCCGCGTCGATGAAGGACGTGCCCCCGGCCATGGACAGGCTTCCGGCGGCGCAATGAGCGACCAGCCGCCGCTTCGCGCGGCCATCATCCCGGTCACCCCGCTGCAGCAGAATTGCACGCTTTTCTGGTGCACGAAGACGATGCGCGGCACGTTCGTCGATCCGGGCGGGGACCTTTCAAAGCTCAAGGCCGCGGCGGCACAGGCCGGGGTGACGATCGAGAAGATCCTGCTCACCCACGGCCATATCGACCATTGCGGATCGGCGGGCCTGCTCGCCGACGAGCTCGGGGTCGAGATCGAGGGTCCGCACCGCGACGATATCTACTGGATCGGCCGCCTCGCCGAAGACGGCGCCCGCTATGGCATCACCGGCCAGCCGTTCGAGCCGGCGCGCTGGCTCGAGGACGGCGACACGGTCACCGTCGGCGAATTGACCCTCGATGTCCGCCATTGCCCCGGTCACACCCCCGGTCATGTCGTCTTCCATCACGCCAAATCGCGGCTGGCGATGGTCGGCGACGTCCTCTTCCAGGGCTCGATCGGCCGCTGGGACTTCCCCCACGGCAATCATCAACAATTGGTCGATTCGATCACCGGGCGGCTGTGGCCGATGGGCGACGACACCTCGTTCGTCCCCGGCCACGGCCCGATGTCCACCTTCGGCCACGAACGTGCGACCAATCCATTGGTCGGCGATGCCGTGCTGGCGCGGTCACGCGCGGGCGCCTGACTTGCGCTGCAAGGGCATTTCGCTATAGGGGCCGCACTCCGCGACGATCCGGCTGCCGCCTGCGGGCTTAAACCCGCTGAGACAAGGCGCGGGGCGTCGCCATTTTTATTGATTCAAACGAGCTGAAGGTGCCGCAATGGCTGTCCCCAAGAGAAAAACATCGCCCTCGAAGCGCAACATGCGCCGCAGCCATCACGCGCTGAGCGCCAAGCCCTTCCAGGAGTGCCCCAATTGCGGCGAACTCAAGCTGCCGCACAATCTGTGCGCGGCCTGCGGCCATTATAACGGCCGCGAAATTTCCGCGCCCGAGGCCTGAAGCCCTCGGCCCGAATGACCGGGGCCCCGCGAATCGCGATCGACGCAATGGGCGGGGACACCGGCCCGACGACGATCATTGCCGGCGCCGTCCGTGCGCACCGGCTCGACCCGGGCCTGAAATTCCTCGTCTATGGCGACCGCGAGCAGATCGGCGAGGAGCTCGACAAGCACCGCGCGCTGCGCCTCGCCTGCGAAATCCACCATTCCCCCGAATCGATCGCAGCGACCGAAAAGCCGAGCCAGGCGATCCGCCGCGCCCGCACCACCTCGATGGGCATGGCGATCAATGCGGTGAAGGAGGCGCAAGCCGACGCCGCTCTGTCGGCGGGCAATACCGGGGCGATGATGGCGATGTCGAAACTCGCCTTGCGCACCATGCCGGGGATCGACCGCCCGGCGCTGGCCGCTTTGCTGCCGACGCTCGGCGACAAGGATTGCGTGATGCTCGACCTCGGCGCCAACACCGAGTGCGACGTCCAGAACCTGGTTCAGTTCGCGGTCATGGGCGCGGCTTATGCGCGGACCGTGCTCGATATCTCCAAGCCACGCGTCAAATTGCTCAACATCGGCACCGAGGAATTGAAGGGCACCGGCGAGATCAAGGAGGCCGCGACCCTGCTCCGCGAGGCCGATTATCTTCCGTTCCGCTTCGACGGCTTCACCGAGGGCGACCAATTGTCGCGCGGCAACGTCGACGTCATCGTCACCGACGGTTTTTCGGGCAATATCGCGCTCAAGACCGCGGAAGGCACCGCGCGCTTCGTCACCGATTTGCTCCGCCGCGCCTTCAAGAGCTCGCTGCGGTCGAAGGCCGGGTTCGCGCTCTCCAAGCCCGCGCTCAACCTGCTCAAGGTCCACCTCGACCCCAATAATCACAATGGCGCGGTGTTTCTCGGCCTCAACGGGCTGGTCGTGAAAAGCCACGGCAGCGCCAACGCCAAGGGCGTCGCCAACGCCATCCGGGTCGCCGCGAGCATGGTCCGCAATGACATCACCCGCCGGATCGGCGAGGACATCGACAATTTCCGCGCCCACGCTTTTGCCAATGGCGGCATCGAATGAGCCCCCGCCGCAATGCGATCCTGGGGGTCGGCAGCGCGCTGCCCAAGCGCCGGGTCACCAACGCCGAGCTGGCCAAGACCGTCGATACCACCGACGAGTGGATCGTCGAGCGCACCGGGATCCGCGCGCGCCATCTGGCGGGCGATGGCGAGACCACCGCGACGCTGGCCGCCGATGCTGCGCGCAAGGCCCTCGCTCATGCTGGCGTCGACGCCAGCGAGATCGGGCTCATCGTGCTCGCCACCGCGACCCCCGACCAGACCTTCCCGTCGGCCGCGACCAAGGTCCAGGCGCTGCTCGGAATTCCCGATTGCGTCGCGTTCGACGTCCACGCGGTGTGCACCGGCTTCCTCTATGCCCTGGGGGTTGCCGATTCGATGCTCCAGTCGGGCGCGGCGTCGAAAGCACTGGTGATCGGCGCCGAGACTTTCAGCCGGATCCTCGACTGGGAAGATCGCGGCACCTGCGTCCTGTTCGGCGACGGCGCCGGCGCTTTGGTGCTCGGCGCTCAGGACGACGACCAGCGCGGGATCATCGCCACCCGCCTCCACGCCGACGGGCGCCACAATGATCTACTGTTCGTCGACGGCGGACCCTCGACCACCGGCACCGTCGGCAAATTGCGAATGAAGGGCCGCGAGGTTTTCCGCCACGCGGTCGTCAATCTCGCCGAGGTGCTCAAGGAAGTGCTCGCCGCGGCGGGCCTGACGACCGCCGACATCGACTGGGTCGTGCCGCATCAGGCCAATGCGCGGATCCTCGACGCGACCGCGCGCAAACTCGGCCTGTCGCCCGACAAGGTGGTGGTGACGGTCGACCAGCACGCCAACACCTCGGCGGCCTCGGTTCCGCTGGCGCTCGACACCGCGGTCCGCGACGGCCGCATCAAGCGCGGCGACCTCATCGTGCTGGAGGCGATGGGCGGCGGCTTCACCTGGGGCGCCTCGGTGCTGCGCTATTGAAAAACTTGCCTTATTCGGTGAATGTCGAATTGCCGACAGGGATTTTATTGGTTAGGAAATTCGGCACAGGGGCGGTTGGGGGCAACCGTCGGGAGCGGGAGACGATCATGGCGGACTTGGGCATCGCGCGGATGAGCGACGCGGATTCGGGTGGAACGCTCACCCGGGCGGATCTCGCCGATGTCGTACACCGCCGCCTCGGCCTGTCGCGGGCCGAGAGCGCGAGCCTGGTCGAGCGGGTGCTTTATCATATGTGCCATGACCTGTCGGAGGGTCACAACGTCAAGATTTCGGGGTTCGGAACCTTCATCCTGCGCGACAAGGGCGAGCGGGTCGGGCGCAATCCCAAGACCGGAGTCGAAGTGCCGATCGCGCCGCGCCGGGTGATGACCTTCCGCGCCAGCCAGATCATGCGCGACCGGATCGTCGGGAACTGAGCCGGGTGGCGACCCGCGACAAAGATCCGGGCGCACTCCTGACCATTGGCGAGCTTTCGAGCGAGCTTGGAGTCGCCCAGCATATCCTGCGCTATTGGGAAAGCCGCTTTCCCCAACTCAAACCGATGCAGCGCGCCGGCAACCGCCGTTATTACCGGCCCGCGGATGTCGACCTGGCGCGGCGCATCAACCGTTTGCTGGGCGAGGAAGGCTATACCGTCCGCGGGGTCCAAAAGCTGCTCGGCGGCAAAGCGGTGGCCGAGCCTGCTGAAGCGGCCGAAGCGCCGGCTCCTCCGCCCGCGCCCGAGCCGGTCGCTCATGAATCCGCCAAGCCGTCGGTCGACGTCTTCCGCCTGATTGCGATCCGCAACCGCCTTTCCGCGGCGATCGACTAGGGCAGGTTGCGCGGCAGGATCAGCGCCGCGATCCCGGCCGTCCCCAAGCGTACGTCACTCCACTCGGTCACCGGCAGCTCCAACACCGCCGCCGCTCCGGTCGGCAGGTTCGTGACAAGTTCGGCGCGCAATCGGTCGTTCGGCTCGCTGAGCGCAAGAACGAGAGAGTGAAGCCCGGGATTGTGCCCGACGACGAGCGCGGTCTGGAGCTCGTTGGCGAGTGTTTGCACCAGCCGCATGATCGCGTCCGGCTCCGCCAGATACAGGCTTTGCTCGAACCGCACCGGCGGGAGCGCCCCGTAGGTCGCTTGCAGCCGGTCGAGCGTCTCGCGGACCCGCGCGGCGGGACTGGCGAGGACCGCATCGATCGCTGGCAGTCGCGCTTTCAGCTCGCGCGCCACTGCTTCGGCGGCGCCGCGACCGCGCTTGTTCAGCGGGCGGTCGAAATCGGCAGCTCCAACATCGGCCCAGCTCGATTTGGCATGACGAAGGATGACCAGCGTCTTCATTCGACCGGCACCACCGGCTCGGCAACCCGGGCGGCGAGCCGCGCCCGCACCCGCGCGATCGCGAGGTCGAGCGGCACCCGGTGAACCGCCACCTCGGGCGGGAACGCCGCCAGCAAACGCGAAGGCATGGCCGCGGACAGGATCACGAACAGCCCGCGATCGCTCTGGCGCCGGATCAGCCGGCCGAAGGCCTGCGCCAGCCGGGCGCGGATGACGCGGTCGTCATAGGCGCTTCCGCCCCCGGCCATGCGCCGCGCGGCGTGGAGCACCGTCGGGCGCGGCCACGGGACCCGCTCCATCACCACCATCCTCAGCGATTCGCCGGGCACATCGACCCCGTCGCGAAGCGCGTCGGTGCCGAGCAGGCTGGCGCGCGGATCGTCGCGGAAAATGTCGACTAGGGTCCCGGCGTCGATCGGATCGACGTGCTGGGCGTAAAGCGGAAGGCCCTCGCGCGCGAGCCGGTCGGCGATCCGCGCGTGAACGCTTTTCAGCCGCTGGATGGCGGTGAACAGGCCGAGCGTCCCGCCCTCCGCCGCTTCGATCAGCCGGGCATAGGCCCCCGCCAGCGCGGCCTCGTCGCCGCGCGGAATGTCGGTCACGATCAGGACCTCGCTCGACGCGCGATAGTCGAACGGGCTGTCGGCCTCGAAGTGCTTCGCCGGTCCGGGCAGATGCACCGCCCCCGTCCGCGCTTCGGCCTCGTCCCAGTCGCCGCCACCGCGGAGCGTCGCGCTGGTCACCAGCACGCCGTCGGCGGGGGCCAGCACCGCCGCCGCGAGCGGGCGCGTCGGGTCGAGCCAACGGCGGTGAATGCCGACGTCATATTCGCGACCATCGACCCGGTCGAGCGCCAGCCAGTCGACGAAATCGGGGTCGCCCTCGCCCCCGATCCGGGCGAGTAATTGAATCCAGGCGGCGAGCGTTTCGCGCCTCCAGCCGAGCCCGCGGATGGCGCCGTCGATCCGTGCCCGTGCCGCCGCATCGAGCCAGTCGGGCGCATCCTCTAGCACCGCCTCGAGCCGGCGCGAGAGCGCGGCCAGCGGCCGTTGCAGCGATTCGAGCGCCTCGCTCGCTGCCGCCGCCGCGGCGACCGTCGCACCGCCCAATTCGGCTACCTCGGTCTCGAGCCCGTAGCCCGCGTCCTGCGCCTTGGCGCGCGCGTAGACGGTCTCACGGACTTCCGACAGCAAAGCCTCGAGCGGGCCGAATGGAGCGCCCTCGACCAGCCGCTGGAGCCATCCGTCCGAAGGCAAAGCTCGCGCCGCCTCGACCGCCGCCTCGAGCGCCTGGCCGCCCTCCTCATCGTACGACGCCAAATCGAGCAACCGTGCCGCGAGCCCGCGCCGCCGCCCCCGCGACCGGCTCTCCGGCCCGACGATCCAGCGGCGCATCTCGATCGCCTCCTGCCCCGTCAGCGCGACCGCAAAGGTCGAATCGGCGGCATCGAACAGATGATGGCCCTCGTCGAACAGGATCCGCGCCGCCGCTTCCTCGCGGGCGCGGGCGGCGTTGACCATGACCAGCGCGTGATTGGCGATGACTATGTCGGCCTCGCGGCTAGCCCGCTCGGCGCGCTCGATGAAGCATTTGCGGTAATGCGGGCAGCCGGCATAGACGCACTCGCCGCGGCGGTCGGTCAGCGCGGCCGCCCCGGCGCGGCGGAACAGGCTCGGCAACCAGCCGGGCAAATCCCCGCCGACCATGTCGCCGTCCTTGGAATAGGCCGCCCAGCGCCCGACCAGATGCGCGAGAATCGCCGCCCGTCCCGCGAACGCGCCCTGCATCGCATCCTCGAGGTTGAGCAGGCAGAGGTAATTTTCGCGGCCCTTGCGAATGACGATTTTGCGCGCGCGCTCGACCGGGTCGGCGAACAATTTGACCCCCTCGCCATCGAGCTGGCGCTGGAGCGCCTTGGTGAAAGTCGACACCCACACCGTCCCGCCCGAGCGCTCGGCCCACAGGCTTGCGGGCGCGAGGTAAGCGAGCGTCTTGCCGATCCCGGTCCCGGCCTCGGCGAGCAGGACGTTGGGCGAATCCTTGGCACGCTTGGCCGCGAACACTTGGCCTGCCGCCTCGGCCATCGCCCTTTGGCCTTCGCGCGCCTCGGCCCGCCCGGTCAGCTGGTCGAGCCGCGCCGAGGCTTCGCCATCACCGAGCCGGACCGCTAGCGGCGGCACCTTCTCGCCGGTTTCTTCCCATTGCTTCAAGCGCGAGAACAGCATCCGCTCCCCGCGCTCCGGGCGTTCGAGCCTTGACGCCACGATCGGCGCCCAGCCCCAGCCGAGGCGGTGGAGCGAGACGTTGGCGGTCCATGCCCCCTCGCGCTCGGCCCAGTCGGGATCGCCGAGCCGGTCGAGTAGCAACGCCGCGATCTGGCGGAACGCCCCCGCCGCTTCGCTGTCGCTCTCTGGCACCTCGAGCCCGAGCGGCCGGGCGAGCCCCGCGAGAGTCGGCACCGCGAATCGCGCCGGGTGGATGAAGGCGAACAATTCGAGCAGATCGAGCCCCGACAGATCGGGATAGCCGAGCCGCTGTCCGATCAGCGGCGCGTTGAGCAGGATCAGCGGCGTTTCCGCGGCGCGCGCGATCGCCTCCCCCCGGCTCGCCTCGCGCACCGGACCGTCGGGCTCGGCCAGCCAGATTCCGGCATGGGTTGCGTGGAGCGCTGGAAGCGGCAAAGGAGCGGCCATCCCGCGCACCCTAACCTTAGAGAACGAAAGGGCAACAATTGGCTTCCGATTCCCTCCGCGACGCGGCGTTGAAGTCGAAGGCCTGGCCCTATGAGGAAGCCCGCCGGCTGCTCAAGCGCTGGCCCGAGGGGAAGCCCGCCAAAAACGGAACGCCCGCGCCGGTCATCTTCGAAACCGGCTACGGTCCCTCGGGGCTACCCCACATCGGCACCTTCACCGAGGTGTTGCGCACGACCATGGTCCGCCGCGCCTACGAAGAGCTGACCGGCGGCGCCCCCACCCGGCTGATCGCGTTCAGCGACGACATGGACGGCCTGCGCAAGGTCCCCGACAATGTTCCGAACGCGGAATTGCTCGAAGCCAATCTGGGCAAGCCGCTGAGCCGCATTCCGAACCCCTTCCCGACCGACGACGACAGCTTCGCCGCGCACAACAATGCGATGCTCCGGCGCTTCCTCGACCAGTACGGATTCGACTATGAATTCGTCTCGGCCTCGAGCCTTTACGACGGCGGCGGGTTCGACGAGGCGTTGCGCAATGTGCTTCGGCACTGGGACGACATCCTCGGCATCATGCTGCCGACGTTGCGCGAGGAACGGCGCCAGACCTATTCGCCGATCCTGCCGATCTCGCCGACGAGCGGCCGCGTTCTGCAGGTGCCGGTCGCGGTGGTCGACGCCGAAGCGGGAACCATCGCCTTCACCGACGAGGACGGCGCGCGGATCGAACAGAGCGCGCTTGGCGGCCGGTCGAAGTGCCAGTGGAAGGTCGATTGGGCGATGCGCTGGGTCGCGCTCGGCGTCGATTATGAAATGTACGGCAAGGACCTGACCGACAGCGGCGTCCAGTCGGGACGGATCGCGGCGGTGCTCGGCGGCCGCAAGCCCGAGGGCCTGATCTACGAGATGTTCCTCGACGAGAAGGGCGAGAAAATCTCCAAGTCCAAGGGCAATGGTTTGAGCCTCGAGGAGTGGCTGACCTACGGCAGCGACAACAGCCTCGCGTTCTACCTCTACCGCGAGCCGAAGAAGGCCAAGAGCCTTCACCTCGGACTCATCCCGCGGGCCCTCGACGATTATCTTCAGTTCCGCGGCAATTACGAAGGCCAGGAAGCCGACAAGAAGCTGGGCAACCCGGTCCACCACATCCACGGCGGGCACGTCCCCGCGGGCGAGCTTCCTCTGACCTTCGGCCTGCTCCTCAACCTGGTCTCGCTTCCCGGGGTCCAGGACAAGGACATCGCCTGGAAGTTCGTCCAGCAATATGCTCCCGACACGTCGCCGGACAAGGATCCGGAGCTCGATTCTCTGATTGGCCTGGCGGTCAATTACGCGCGCGATTTCGTGGTTCCGACGCTCAAGCGCCGGCCGCCGAGCGCGATGGAAGCCGAAGCGCTGCGCGAACTCGATGCCGAGCTCGCCAAGCTCCCCGCCGACGCCACTGCGGAAGATATCCAGACCGAGGTCTTTGAGGTCGGCAAGCGCCACCCGTTCGAAAGCCTGCGCCACTGGTTCCAGGCGCTCTACGAGACCCTGCTCGGCTCCTCTCAAGGGCCGCGCATGGGCAGTTTTTTCGCGCTCTACGGGATCGACAACGGCCGCCGGTTGATCGCCGAGGCGCTCGCTTCCGCGACTGACTGAAAAAATACCGGCGCCGCGACGGGGGGCGCTTGCGGTCGCATCCCCAATCCCGGCGCCGGTGATGGCGTGTCACGCGTCAAATGGGGCTTTCTGCGTGACCCGCCAACCTCGCTCGCCGCGATTTTACCCGCCCGCGGTTGCGGATTGTGCGCAAAGTTCGTGCGCTTCGTGCCAGAATTTGGCATGGCTCAAGAATGATGGATCGCTTCGACCGCGCGCTGCTCAACCTCGTCCAGCGCGACAGTTCGCGAACCGCGGACTCGCTGGCGCAGGCCATTCCGCTGTCGCCCTCGGCGATCGCGCGACGGCTGCGACGGCTGCGCCGCGACGGCGTCATCCAGCGGACCATTGCGCTGCTCGCGCCGAAATTTGCGGAGGACCGCGTTCGGGTGCTGGCGACGCTCCAGATCGGGGACCACGGCGAGCACAAGGCGATCCGGGCGCTCGAGGCGCGACTGGCGGCGTCACCGGCGGTCCAGTTCTGCTTCGAGCTGGCGGGCTCGATCGACATCATTGTGATGATGGATTTCGCCAACATGCGCGAGTTCAACGAGGTGTTCCGGGAGATGATTTCCGACGATCCCACCGTCCATCGGTTCGAATGTTATTTCATCAAGCGCGAAATGCGGTTCGCACCGTTCATCGATTTGGTGCGATCGCAGCGGGAGACATGAAAAAGGGCGCCGCGGGTGGTTCCGCGACGCCCCTTCGATCACTGACGATTCAACCTACCAGAAGAAATTGTAGATCACGTCCACGACCTGTCCCGACCAGGTGTCGACCAGGATCGCATCGTCCCAATAGCGCACCCAGCGGGTGCCGCGCGGGGCGTAGGGCAGACGATAATACCAGGGATCGTTGATCCAGTAATTGCTCGAATAATAGCTCGGCCACATCCGCCAGCCGCTCTGGTAGGGCTGATAGCCCCAGCCGAACGGATCGTAATAATTGCCGAGCTGGAACAGCCACCAGAATTTGTTGCGGTGCTTGTACCAGTCGTAGCGCTTGTCCTTGCGCCAGTGGTTAGAACTCCACTTGACCGCGGGAAGGACCGCCGGGCGAACCGCCGGGGGCGGCGGCTGGGTGCCCGGGCGCGGCGTATTGCTGACCACCGGCGGGCGGGCGTGGTTGCGCAGCGCTTCCTGCCGCGCGATGCGCTCGGCGCGATTCTGGTCGCGGTTCGCCCCGCGCTGCTCGCGGCGCTGCTCGAACATGTCCTGCCGGGCATCGCGGTTCTGCTGCACAATGTCCTGCCGTTCGCCACGATTCTCCTGACGCATATCCTGGCGCTGATCGCGGCCTAGCTGACGCGTATCGTGGCGCTGATCGCGGCCCTGCTGACGTGCATCCTGGCGTTCGTCGCGGCCATGCTGACGCGCATCCTGACGGACGTCGCGATTGCGCTGGATTTCGACCGGCTGAACGGTGCCGTGTTGCTGCTGGACGTCGGGACGCTGCTTCTGGACTTCGGGGCGTTCGACTCGCGCCGGTGCTTCCTGGCGAACCTCCTGCTTGCGGCTCTCGCTCGATTCCTTGCGGTCCTCGCGCTCCTTCTCGCGCTCCGTTGCACGCTCCTCGCGCGCCGCGGCACGGTCCTCGCGCGGTCCAGCCATCGCCGGAGTCGCGGCAACGCTCGCCAGCAAAAATGAGAAAATGACCTTATTCATGATCCTTGCCTTTCGCATTCATTGCGCCGGTTGTGGACGAATCGAGCTTAGCCATCGGTGAACCGAGCGCGCGCTCAATGTTCAGCTTGCGCGCCGCCACCGCTGCGCGCCGGCCCGCTTTGCGGATGCGCAGGTTAGCGCCGCAACGGCACAGATTGGGCAGCGCGTCGATCTCGGCCGCGCCCACCGCTTTGCCCGCATCGACCAGCGCCGCGATCGCCATGATGAAGCCCGGCTCGCAAAAGCCGCACTGAGTCACCTGTTCGGCGATCCACGCTTGCTGCACCGGGTGGCCGCCACCCGCGGACAAGCCCTCGATGGTGGTGATCCGCGAACCCTCGAGCTCGCCAATCGCAACCGCGCAGCTCATCACCGCCGAGCCGTCGACAATCACGGTGCACGCCCCGCAATCGCGGCTGTCGCAGCCATATTTGGTGCCGGTCAGGTTCGACGCGTCGCGCAGCGCCCACAACAAGGGCGTGTCGGGATCGAGCCGGTAATCGAGCGCCTCCCCATTGACGATCATCCGCGTCATGACACCGGCTTAATCGTTGCAAAGCCCGCCGCCAACGCCATCATGCGCGGCATGGCAAAGGTGAGGATCGCGAACGGCCAAACAATCGGCTTGATGGAGGCCGGCGCGAGCGAGCGCACGCCGATCGTCTTTCTCCACGGAGTCGGCTCGGACAAAAGCGTGTGGGCGCGGCAGGTCGCGCATTTCAGCGCGTCGCGCCGCGCCATCGCCTTCGATTATCCTGGCTATGGCGAGAGCAGCTTTCTGGCTGGCGGGACCCGCGACGATTTCGCCGCTGCGATTCTCGCCGCAATGTCCGGCCTCGGCATCGACCGCGCCCACGTCTGCGGCCTGTCGCTCGGCGGGATCGTGGCCATCGCCATGCACGCCGCCGCGCCTGACCGCTGCGCCTCGCTGATCCTCGCCGACACCTTCGCCGTCCACCCCGACGGGGCGGGCATCACCGAGCGCTCGATCGCTGCGAGCCATTCCGGACCGATGCGCGATTTCGCCGAAGCGCGCGCCGATTTCCTGCTCGCCCAACCCACCGAGCCCGCGGTCCGCAGCGAGGTTGTCGAGACCATGGCACGGATCGACCCCGCCGCTTACCGGATCGCGGTCGAAGCGGTGTGGCTGGCCGACCAAAGGGATCGCGCCGCCGCGATCCGGGTGCCGACCCTGGTGCTGTGCGGGACCGCGGACAGGCCGACCCCGCCCGGACTGTCGGCGGAGCTTGCGGCGCTGATTCCGGGGTCGCGGATCACGCTGATCCCCGAAGCCGGCCACCTCACCAACCTCGAGAAGCCCGCCGAGTTCAACCAGGCAATCGACGACTTTCTGGCCGAGGTCGAACGATGATCGCCCGGCTGACCTGCTGGCTCGTTTCAGCAGCGCTGCTCGTACCTGTGGACGCCGCTCCCGCCGCCGCTCCCGAACTCAAGCTCGAGCGGGTCGTCATGCTGATGCGCCACGGCATTCGCGCACCGACCAAGGCGCAGCCGATTCCAGCGCGATATTCCGCGGCGCCGTGGCCGCAATGGACCGTCGCTCCCGGCATGCTGACGGCACGCGGCGGACAAGGGGTCGCGCTCCTCGCGGGCGCCGATCGCACATATTTCGCCGGGCGTGGACTGGTCCCGGCGACCGGCTGCCCCGCCACTGGCGAAGTCGCGGTCAGCGCCAGCAAGGTGCCGCGCGCGATCGACACCGCCAACGCCTGGGCGGCGAGCTTCGCGCCCGGTTGCGGCCTCAACGTCGAGCACCCCGCCAAGGGTGCGCCCGACGCTCTGTTCCACCCGCTCGAAGGTGACCCGGCCTGGTTCGACGGGCGTCGCGCTTACCGGAACGCGCTGGCGGCGGCCCCCGGCGGCAAGCTCGATGGCCAGGCGCGCGAGCTCGCCCCGGAAATGCATTTGCTCGAAAAAATCCTCGGTTGCGCGGCGCCCGCCTGCGATCTCGAGCATCAGGCAACGACGCTGGTCGAGCGGCCGCATTCCAAGCCGTCGCTCGCGGGCCCGCTGGGAATCGCCTCGACCGCGAGCGAGACATTGCTGCTCGAATATGTCGACAATCGGCCGCTGGGCGAGGTCGGCTGGGGCCGGGCGTCGCGCCACGATATCGAGCGCTTGCTAGTGTTCAACGCGGTCGACTTCGCGCTGGTCGAGCGCCCCCGCTTCATCGCCAGGGCCGCGGCGGGACCGCTCGCCCGGACGATCCTCGAGACATTGGACTCACCGACGGCCCCGCGGGTCACGCTTCTCGCCGGCCATGACACCAACATCGCCGATCTTGGCGGGCTGCTCGGGCTTCACTGGCGGGCTGAGAGCTATCCCGCGGACACCGTCCCGCCCGGAAGCGCGCTCGGGTTCGAGCTGCTGTCGGGCGCCAGCGGCAAGCGTTACATCCGCGCGTTCTTCCGCGCGCAGACCATGGACCAGCTCAGAAACCTCGAGCCACCGGGCCCCGCCAGCCCGCTCTATCGCGCCTATATCGATATCCCCGGATGCGGCCGCGCCGACGACGCCCGAAGCTGCGATCTGGCCACTTTTGCCAGGGTGGTGAAAGCCAGGCTGCGCTAGCTCGGCGGCATTCCATCCGTCCTAGCGGACGATGATGTCCACCCGCCGGTTGACCGGGCTGCTGACATTGTCGTCGGTCGGGACCTTGAGCTCCCGCTCGCCGCGTCCGACCGCGCTCATGATCGCCCGTTCGAACCCCTTGCTGGCGAGGAGGTCGACCACTTCCGCGGCGCGCTTGCGCGACAGAGCGTCATTGTCGGAGGCGTCGCCGACCGTGTCCGTGTGACCCGTGACCTCGACCTCGACGCCGGGCCGGCGCGCGATATCGGCGCGGATCTCGTCGAGACGCGAAACCGATGTCTCGGTCAGGTCGGTGGTCCCTTCGAGGAAATATAGGCTGAAGCTCTTGGGAGCCGGCGGCAGCGATGCGAGCAGCGCTGCTTCCCTGGCGCTCAGCCCTTTCGCCCCCAATGGCCGGGTCACCGGCTTCGATCCGATCGAGGTGCGGCTGTTCGGTTCGCTGACCAGCGTCTCCACCGCGGTCGCTTGCGTCTTTCGAATGGCGACCGCGCCATGGCCACCGTCCTCGTCGTTCAACAGCACCAGCGAAGAATGAGCGCATCCGGCAAGGACCAGCGTCAGGCCGAGCGCATAAATCCGGAGCGTCATGGCCGCACCTCCACGATGAAGCGCGTGCCGCGCACGTCGACCACCCCGTCGGGCGTGCGCAACTGCATCGCATCGCGGCCCGATTTGGAGATTTTGCCCGAGACGACCGCGATCGACCCGCGCTCGATCTGGGCGACGAACTCGCCCTTCTGGCTGGTGCGGTCATAATCGAACTTGGTCAAAGCGATGCGGCTGTCGGGGCCAACGGCGAAA
>JANNDN010000118.1:0-3442 GCA_031387795.1 Sphingomonas sp. | reverse complement strand
CACAGCGGGCGGTAATGCCGGCAGGAACGCGGAGGCATAAGTGCCGAGGATGCTGGCGTTGGCGGCGGTCGCCGCGACCCGCGATGCCCAATACATCCAGCCGACCTCGAACCCCACGAACTCACCGAACGCGCTCGACGTATAGAGCTGAACCCCGCCGCTGGCATCGAACCGCGCGGCGAGGTCGGCGTAGCACAATGCGATCAGCATCATCGCCAGGCCGGCGATCAGCAGCAACCACGGCGCGAAGGCGCCAAGCGCGGCATCGAGCTTGCCCGGCAGGCCAAAAATTCCGGCTCCGATCATGGCGTTCAGCGCGATGAAACCGATGCCCCACGACCCCAGGGCACGCGGCGCGGAATGCGAAGAAGGTTCAGCCACCAATCAGCCGCGCGGCGTCGAGCGCGTGATAGGTGAGGACTCCGGTCACGCCAGCGCGCTTGAACGCGATCAAGGTCTCGAGGATCAAGGCGTCGCGGTCCCCCGCCCCGACCGCGGCGGCTGCCTCGATCATCGCGTATTCGCCCGACACCGCATAAGCGAAGACAGGCACGCCGAAGCGGTCCTTCACCCGGGCGATCACGTCGAGATAGGGCAGGCCGGGCTTGACCATCACCATGTCGGCGCCCTCGGCGAGGTCTAGCGCGACTTCGCGCAGCGCCTCGGCGCCATTGGCCGGGTCCATCTGGTAACCGCGCTTGTCCCCTTTGAGCCGGCCAAGGCTGCCGACCGCCTCACGGAACGGGCCGTAAAAGGCCGAGGCATATTTGGCGGCATAAGCCATGATCGCGACGTCGTGGTGGCCCTCGCGCTCAAGGCCTGAGCGGATCGCGCCGACGCGGCCGTCCATCATATCCGACGGCGCGACGATGTCGGCCCCGGCCTCGGCCTGGACCAGCGCCTGATGGACAAGGATTTCGACCGTATCGTCGTTGACGACATTGCCGGCTTCATCGGTGAGGCCGTCGTGGCCGTGCGCGGTGTAGGGATCGAGCGCGACGTCGGTGAGTACGCCGATTTCGGGCACCGCATTCTTGATCTCGCGGATCGCCCGGCAGATGAGATTGTCGCGGTTGAGCGCCTCGGCGGCGTCCGTGGTGCGGAGGTCGTCGGGCGTGTTGGGGAACAGCGCCAGACACGGAATGTCGAGCGCCGCGGCCTCCCGCGCCTTGTCCGCGAGCCGGTCGACGCTCCACCGCGACACGCCCGGAAGCGCGCCGAGCGGTTGCTCGCAATCCTTCCCGTCGCACACGAACACGGGCCAGATGAGGTCGCTCGGGTGAAGCCGGTGCTCGGCCAGCATGCTCCGCATCCAGGGGGACGAGCGGCCACGGCGCATGCGCAGGGCGGGGAAAGACGGTTGGGACATTTGGCGCACTTACCCGTTCGTATCGAGCGAAGTCGAGATACACGCGCGCCACGTCCCTCGACTTCGCTCGGGACGAACGGCAAGGGACCTCAATGACCAATGCTCTTCCCAAGCAGGCAATCCTGATCATCAACGCCAAGAGCCGGAGCGGGGCCGAGGCGTTCGACGAGGCGTGCGCCAAGCTCGCCGCTGCCGGGGTCGAGCTGCTCGAAGCCCATGCGATCAAGAACCCGAAGAAAATGGGCGCCGCGATCCGCAAGGCAATTCTGGCCGCGCCGATGGTTATCGTCGGCGGCGGCGACGGGTCGTTGAGCGAGAGCATCGACGACTTCGTCGGCACCGACACGGTATTCGCTCTGCTTCCGCTCGGCACCGCCAACAGCTTCGCGCGGACGATGGACATACCGCTCGACCTCGACGGGGCGATCGCGGTGATTGCCGGCGGCCGTCCGCTGACCATCGACCTCGGCAAAATCAACAATGATTATTTCCTCAACAATGCCGCGATGGGTCTGGCGCCGGTGGTCGCGGAGAGCGTTCCCCACGGCCTCAAGCGGCGGCTCGGGCGGTTCGGATATCTGTTGTGGGCGGGTTGGTCGGCGGCCAATTTCAACGCCTTCCGGCTCAAAGTCGTCAATGAAGGCCAAGTCAAACGGATGTGGGCGACCGAGGTCCGGATCGCCAACGGCCGCTTCCACGGCGGGGTCGAACTGATCGAGAAAGCCGATGTCGAAAGCGGCGAAATCATCGTCCAGGCGGTCCGCGGGCGGAGCCTGATCCGGCTTGGCCTCAATTACCTGACCTCGTCGCTCAAACTGCGCTCGGGCGGGCAAGCCGTGCTCGAATTTCACGGCCGCGAGATCGAAATCTCGACCCGCCCGAAGATGCGGGTGTCGATCGACGGCGAACTCGGTCCCGAGACGCCGTTCACTGCTGGCGTTGCCCAGGCTGCGGTGACGAGTGCGGCGCCGCGGGCAACGCCGTCATCCCGGGCCTGACCCGGGATCCGCCTACACTTTTCACGGGCATGGAAGGAAGGCGGACCCCGGATCAAGTCCGGGGTGACGATTGATTACTAGCCCAACCGCGCCAACGCCGCCGCCAACCGCTCGGCCTCGGCGGCGCGCAAGTCGTGGTCGGCACGGGCTTTTTCCACCGCCTCGGGCTTGGCGCGCTCGGTGAAGGCGGCATTGGCGAGGCGGACGGCGAGGGAATCGCGGTCCTTTTCCGCGACATCGACCGCTTTCTTCAGCCGCGCCCGCTCGGCGTCGAGATCAATCGCGCCTTCGAGCGGGAAGGCGATGGTTGCACCACCCGCGAGGATTTGCGCGGCATTGGCAGGCGCGGAATCGGCCACGACCGGCGCGCCGACCTTCGCCATGCGCGCAAGAGTCGCCTGATTGGCGGCGAGACGTTCGACCATCGCCGGGTCGCCGAGCACATGCGGGACAAGAGTCGCGGTCCACGGAACGTTGAGCTCCGCACGAATCGCCCGTACCGCGTCGATGACCTCGACCAGGCCGCCGATCTCCGCTTTCGCCTCGGCATCGGTCTTCGCCTCAGGCGCCGGCCATTTGGCGACGATCAGATCGTACGGCCGCTCCCCCATCGCGTGCCACAATTCCTCGGTGACGAACGGCATGAACGGATGGAGCATGACGAGGATCTGGTCGAACGCCCAGGCCGCGACGGCCTTCGTCTCGTCATCCCACGCGCCCTTCACCAGCTCGACATACCAGTCGCAAAAGGTGCCCCAGGTGAAGTGGTAGATGGCGTCGGCCATGCCGTCGAAGCGCAACTCGTCGAAAGCCTTGTTGAGTTTGGCGAGGGTCTCGACGACCTCGCCGACGATCCAGCGGTTGACCGGGAGCGCGGCCACGGGCGCGGCGATCGAGGTGCTGGCACCGACTCCATTGCCTTGCAGGAAACGCGCGGCGTTCCACAGCTTGGTCGCGAAATTGCGATAGCCTTCGACGCGTTTTTCATCGAGCTTGATGTCGCGGCCCTGGCTTTCCATCGCCGCCATGGTGAAGCGCAAGGCGTCGGCGCCGTACGTGTCGATCAGGCCCAAGG
>JANNDN010000117.1:0-2056 GCA_031387795.1 Sphingomonas sp. | reverse complement strand
GGCCGCGGACCGCGATCGGAGCGATCGCGCTGGCGCTGGCGATCGTAGCCACCGCCGGTTTTCTCGTCGTCGGAACGCTCTACTGGCGCGGGCTCGACCGCCGGTTGAAGGGGCTCGGCCGGGAATCGCTGGAGCGAGCGCTGGCGTTTGCCGACCGGGTCGAGCGTCCGTTGCTCGTGGCGACCGCAGCGGCGGTGGCAGCGACCGTCGCTGACGTCGCCATCGACGGCTTCACCGCGACTGCGATCGCCGCCGTTGTGCTGACGCTGCTCGCGGTCCTCGAATATGTGAATTACTACCGCTGGCAGCTGCAATATTTCGACAATGCGGCGGACTTGAAGCGGCTGTTCACGACCGGTCGGCTGCGGCGCGCGCACCTCGCCCGCGACCTCGCCGATTTCCGAGCGAAGCGGCCTTAACGCGCCCGGCAGGTGAGCGGTTTGCCGCGGCCGGTCGACCAGGTGACCTTGTTGCCGACTCCGCGCAGGCTGTAGCTCTTCTTCGCGTAGTAGAAACCGTCGCCCGACGGGCCTTGCGAGAGCATGACCGGCTCGGCGCCCGGCACCGTGACGCGCGCCTTGCCGTCCTTGAACGTGACGGTCAGGACGGTGCCGCCCTTGCAGTCATATTTGACCTTGTTGGACGCGTTGGCTGCGCCCGCGGCGAACAGCGCGGCGGTCGCGGCTCCGGCGATCAGTGACCATTTCATTATGCGATACTCCCCCAATAAGAGAAGGATTGCTGCGCCTGTTGTGCGTGACGGTCAAGCCAGCGTTAGCCGGAGAAAGGATCGCGCACCAAAATCGTGTCGTCGCGCTCGGGCGAGGTGCTGACCAGCGCCACCGGGCAGCGGATCAGTTCCTCGATGCGGCGGACGTATTTGATCGCCTGGGCCGGCAGCTGCTTCCAGCTGCGCGCGCTCGCCGTGGTGCCGCTCCAGCCGTCCATTTCCTCATAGATCGGCTCGACCCGCGCCTGATCGGCGGGGTGGGGGGGGAGGTAATCGAAGGTCTCGCCGTCGAGCGTATAGCCGGTGCAGATGCGGATCGTCTCGAAGGTGTCGAGCACGTCGAGCTTGGTGAGCGCGATCCCGGTCACGCCGCTGACCGCAACCGCCTGCCGCACCAGCACCGCGTCGAACCAGCCGCAGCGGCGCTTGCGCCCGGTGACAGTGCCGAATTCATGGCCCCGCTCGCCCAATTTCTGGCCGATCTCATTGTCCTGCTCGGTCGGAAAGGGGCCCGAGCCGACGCGCGTGGTGTAGGCCTTGACGATCCCGAGCACGAAGCCCGCGGCGCCCGGGCCCATGCCGCTCCCGGCGCCAGTCGTGCCCGCGACCGTGTTGGATGAGGTGACGAACGGATAGGTGCCGTGATCGACGTCGAGCAGAACGCCCTGCGCGCCCTCGAACAGGATCTTCTTGCCGTGGCGGTGCGCGACGTCGAGGTCGCGCCACACCGGCTTGGCGAAGGGCAAGACGAATGGCGCGATCGCCTCGAGCTCGGCGATCAACGCGGCGCGGTCGACCGGCTTCACGCCAAAGCCGGCGCGGAGTGCGTCGTGGTGCGCGCTGAGGCGGTCGAGCTGCGGGCCGATGGCATCGAGGCGGGCGAGGTCGCAGACGCGGATCGCGCGGCGGCCGACCTTGTCCTCATAGGCCGGGCCGATGCCGCGCCGGGTGGTGCCGATCTTGCCCGATCCGCTGGCGTCTTCGCGGAGGCCATCGAGGTCGCGGTGGAGGGGGAGGATCAAAGGGCAGGTCTCGGCCAGGCGCAGCACATCGGGGGTGACCGCCACGCCCTGCCCCGCGATTCGCTCGACCTCGTCCTTGAGAGCCCACGGGTCGAGAACCACGCCATTGCCGATGATCGACGGGGTGCCGCGGACGATTCCGCTCGGCAGCAGGCTCAGCTTATAGGTCTTGCCGCCGACCACCAAAGTGTGGCCGGCATTGTGCCCACCCTGAAAGCGGACGACGAGGTCGGCCCGGCTCGCCAGCCAGTCGACGATCTTGCCCTTGCCTTCGTCGCCCCACTGGGCGCCGATGACGGTCACG
>JANNDN010000071.1:0-3557 GCA_031387795.1 Sphingomonas sp. | reverse complement strand
TCGACGTTCTGGACCTCGCCGCCCATCTCCTCGACGACGATCTCGTGCTGCAACAGCTCCTCGCGGACTTTTTGCGCTTTGGCCTCGGGCTTGTCGATCTTGTTGATCGCGACGATCATCGGGACGCCCGCCGCCTTGGTGTGGTTGATCGCCTCGATCGATTGCGGCTTGAGGCCGTCATCGGCGGCCACCACCAGCACGACGATGTCGGTGACGTTGGCGCCGCGCGCGCGCATGTCGGAAAAGGCCTCGTGGCCCGGCGTGTCGAGGAAGGTGATCTTGCTCTTGTCGGGCAAGGCCACCTGATAGGCGCCGATATGCTGGGTGATCCCCCCGGCTTCGCCCGAGACGACGTTTGCGCCGCGAATGGCATCGAGCAGCGAGGTCTTGCCGTGATCGACGTGGCCCATGATGGTCACCACCGGCGAGCGCGCGACGAGCGTCTCGTCGGCATCGACGTCGACCGACGTGTCGATGTCGACATCACCTTCGCTGACGCGCTTGATGGCGTGGCCGAATTCGGTGACCAGCAGCTCGGCAGTGTCCTGATCGATGGTCTGGGTCAGCGTGACCGGCATGCCCATTTTGAAGAGTGCCTTGACGAGGTCGGCGCCGCGCTCGGCCATGCGGTTGGCGAGTTCCTGGACGGTGATCGCCTCGGGAACGACGATGTCGCGGACCTGCTTCTCGCGCGGGCCCGATTCGGCGTGATGCCGCTTTTCCTTTTCGCGCGACCGCTTGAGCGCGGCGAGGCTGCGCGCGCGGTTGTCGTCTTCGCCGGAAAGCGCGCGCGAAACGGTGAGCTTGCCGCGCTGGCGATGATCATCGCGGCCGCGGCCGGGACGGGGGGTTTCGGGCCGCTTGGGCGCGGGCGCATGGCCACCGGACGGGCGGCGGGCGCCACGATCGTCGCCGTCGTCCTCGACCGGCGCGGACGGCGACGGTCGCGCGGTCTGCTCGTCCGCCGACGGTTGCGCCTGGCTCTGCTCGGCGGCTTCCTGGGCCGGAGCTTCCTCCTCGGCCTTGCGATTCTGTTCGGCGCGGCGGCGCTCATCGGCGCTCATCTCGCGTTGTTCGCGATCCTCGCGGCGGCGGGCTTCCTCGAGCGAGGTCATGCGGCCCTCGTCGGCCTCGCGCAGAAGCCGTTCCTGGGTCTCGCGGCGGGTCGCGATGTCGTCCTGCGGAGCGGCGCGGCGTGTCGCTGGCGTTGCCGGAGCAGCTGGCGCGGGCGCCGCGGGCTTGGGCGCCTCGGCGACGGGGGCCGGAGCCTCGGCCACAGGGGGCGCTTCGCCCGGACGGCCGAGGATGCGACGCTTCTTGACCTCGACCACCACCGTGTTCGAGCGTCCATGGCTGAAGCTCTGCTTGACCTTGCCGGTCTCGACCGTGCGCTTGATCCCCAGCGGGGGCCGGGTACCGAGCTTCGGCTTGTCGGGCGTATCTGGCATTCTAATCCTTCACATCATCTTCGGTCGAGTCGGCGCTGGAGGCGGAAACGCCGCCTTCAAAGCCGCAATCGGGATCACTAAAAACCCGCCAACGCTCGATCGCGCGGGATACGCGCGTGGCGGCGGCGGGATCGGTCAGCGCGACATGTACCACATTTTCGCGCCCAAGGGCCATGGACAAGATAGTGCGTTCCTCGGGAAAGATCATCCCCCGCGGACCGCCGCCACCGACTCGCCACGCCTGGTCGAGCCGCCCGCGCCCGTCCTCGCCGCTGTCGGCAGCGTGGATCAGGAGCGCGACCTTGCCGGCGCGGGCCGAGGCCGCAACCCGCTCCGAGCCGGTTACGAGATTGCCCGCGCGCGCCTCCATACCCAGCCGGTCGAGCGCGTGCTGGCGAAGCGCCGCTTCGGTCCGCTCGCCAAGGTCGGCGGGGACGGTCACGGTCTGGGTCTTGAAGGCGCGCTGGAGCGCCGCCTTGAGCTTGCCATTGCCATTGGCGATATCGAGTTCGGCGCGGGCGACCGCGATCCATGCGCCGCGGCCCTCGGCCCTCGCGCGGACGTCCGGAGCGACTCCGCCGTCGGGACCCAGCGCGAGCCGGATCAGCGTTTCACGGCTGCCCTTGGCGCGAGTGAGGATGCAGGTCCGTTCGGGACCCGCGCCCACGTCAGCGCTGTCGGCCGCTACAGCCTCATTGCGGGGAGTCCGCATCGGCGGCCTCCTCGGTTGGCGCGGCCTTGGCGGCGTCCTCGTCTTCGAACCAGTGCGCGCGGGCGGCCATGATGATCTCGTTGCCCTGCTCTTCGGTCAGGCTGTAGTCGGCGAGCACGCCGCCCTTGTCCTCGGGCCGGGTGCTTGGCTCGCGGCGGCGCGGTTCCTGTCGCTTTTTCTGGATCAATTCGTCGGTGGCGAGGTCGGCGAGATCGTCGAGCGTCTTGATCCCGGCCTTGCCGAGCGTGACCAGCATCGCCTCGTTGAGGTGCGGCAGTTCGGCCAGCGCATCCTCGACGCCCATTCCGCGGCGGACTTCGCGCGATGCCGCCTCGCGCCGCTCGAGCGCCTCGGTGGCGCGGTTTTGAAGCTCCTCGGCGATATCCTCGTCGAGACCCTCGATCGAGGCGATCTCGTCGCGCGGAACGTAGGCGACTTCCTCGAGGCTGGTGAAGCCTTCGGCGACGAGCAGCTGCGACAAGGTCTCGTCGACGTCGAGCTCGGTCTGGAAAATCTCGGTCCGCTCGAGGAACTCGCGCTGGCGCTTCTCGCTTGCGTCGGCCTCGGTGAGGATGTCGATCTGGCGGCTGGTCAGCTGGCTCGCCAGGCGCACGTTCTGGCCGCGGCGACCGATGGCGAGGCTCAGCTGATCGTCGGGTACGACCACTTCGATGCGGTTATCTTCCTCGTCGATGATGACCTTGCTGACGGTCGCGGGCTGGAGCGCGTTGACCGAGAAGGTCGCGAGGTCCTCGCTCCACGGGATGATGTCGATCTTCTCGCCCTGAAGCTCCTGGACCACCGCCTGGACGCGGCTGCCCTTCATGCCGACGCAGGCGCCGACCGGGTCGATCGAGCTGTCGTAGCTGATCACGCCGATCTTGGCGCGCGATCCGGGGTCGCGGGCGGCGGCCTTGATCTCGATGATGCCGTCGTAAATCTCGGGCACTTCCTGGGCGAACAGCTTCTTCATGAAATCGGGGTGGGCGCGGCTGAGGAAAATCTGCGGGCCGCGGGTTTCGCGGCTGACGCGCAGGATCAGGCTGCGGATGCGGTCGCCGACGCGGACCATTTCGCGCGGGATCTGCTGGTCGCGGCGGATGACACCCTCGGCGCGGCCGAGATCGACGACGACATGGCCGAACTCGACGCGCTTGACGACGCCGGTGATGACTTCGTTGCCGCGATCCTTGAACTCCTCGTACTGGCGCTCGCGCTCGGCATCGCGGACCTTCTGGAAGATGACCTGCTTGGCGGCCTGGGCGGCGATCCGGCCGAACTCGATCGGGGGCAGCGGATCGACGATGAAGTCGCCCATCGCGGCGTCCGGCTTGAGCTTCTTTGCGCCTTTCAGATCGACCTGTTTGAAATGATCCTCGGGCTCCTCGACCACTTCA
>JANNDN010000066.1:0-9872 GCA_031387795.1 Sphingomonas sp. | reverse complement strand
CCTCCTCGGCGTGGCGGTCGCGGGGGGCATGTTCGTGGTCCCGCTCTACGCCTTCCTGACGACGACCGTGCCCAAGTCGGAGACCGCGCGGACGGTCGCCGCCAACAATATCGTCAATGCCGGTGCGATGGTCGTCGCGACCGGCATTTTGGCGGTGTCGATCGGCTATTTCGAGGTCACCGTCGCCGACAGCCTGCTGATCGTCGCGGTCGCCAGCGTGATGGCGGCATGGCTCGGGTGGCGGCTCCATCTTGCCTGCGACGACGGCCAGTGCGCGGAGCAACCAGTCGCTTAGGCGATCAGGACCGAGACGAACAGAAATGCCGCTCCGAAACTGTGCGCGAACAGCCGCAGATTGTCAGAGGCAAGGGGCGCCGCGGCAGGGGTCGGATCGATGAGCCAGGCCTGCGCCCGGCCAAACCGGCGCGGATCGCGGCCGCGGCGAAAATAGTGCAACGTCCGCGACCGTCCCGAGCGCGAGGGACGCAACAGCCGCCGGGCGGGATTGGCACTGACGGCCCGCCTGAGGGCCGCGGTCGGGACAGAGGACATGGTTAATCCTTAGGATCAAATTAACCATGCTCAAACACACAAAATTAAGGTTTGGCTCCCTGCTGTCCCGCATTGGGACAGGGTCTCGCGGCCGATTGACCGGGACCGGCCGTTGCAAGGATTTCAATTGGTGCGGACGCCGGGACTCGAACCCGGACGCCCAATCGGGCAGAAGATTTTAAGTCTCCAGCGTCTACCGGTTCCGCCACGTCCGCACGGCGGCCGTCACGCCGCTATTCCGCCGTCACTTCCTGCAGGTTTAATCGCTCGCGCATTTCCTTGCCCGGCTTGAAATAGGGCACGCGCTTCGCGTCGACCGAAACCGATTCGCCGGTCCTGGGGTTGCGCCCCATGCGCGCGTCGCGCTGGCGCGTCGAGAAGGCGCCGAAGCCGCGCAGCTCGACCCGCCCGCCTTCGGCCAATTGCTCGGTGATCGAATCGAAGATCGCGCTAACGACACCCTCGAGCTCGCGCTGCGAGAGGTCGGGAAAGTCGTCGCACAGCTTCTGCACCAGTTCGGATCGAATCATCACCACCCCGCTTCATTCCCCGGACCCGGATCCGGACCCTATGGCTGTCAGGAAAGCGCCCCCCGCGCAAGCATGAAAAAGGCGGAGCTTCCGAAGAAGAAACCCCGCCTTTCCCGTTACTTCTTGGTCTTCTTCTTGGCCTTGGCCTCAGTCGCGGGCTCCTCCGCGGCAGCTTCGGCCGGCTCAGCCGCGGCGTCCGCTGCCTCGGGCTCGGCGTCCGCCTTGGGCTTCTTCGCGGCCTTGGTCTCCTTGGCAGCCTTGGGTTCCTTGGCGGCCTTCGGCTCCTTGGCTGCCTTCGGCTCCTTGGCTGCCTTCGGCTCCTTCGGCTCGGCCGCGGCCTTGCCCGTCTTGGCGGCCTCGGCCTTTTCCTTGAGCGCAGCGCCCAGGATATCGCCGAGCGAGGCGCCGCTGTCAGACGAGCCGTATTGCTTCACCGCCTGCTTCTCTTCGGAGATCTGATGCGCCTTGATCGAGAATGTCGGCTTTTTCGAACGGTCGAATCCGGTCACCAGCGCGTCGAACTTCTGACCCACCTGGAAACGCTCGGCGCGCTGCTCGTCGCGATCGCGGCCGAGCTCGGTGCGCTTGATGAAGCCGACGACGCCGTCGTCGCCGACCTGGACGTCGAGGCCCGCATCCTGGACCGCGCGGACGATGACCGTCAGGATCTCGCCCTTCTTCGCGCCGCCACTGCCCGAGCCGCCGCCGGACGATGCCGCGCCCGCAGCCGCGCCGGCGCCAGCGCCGGTTCCGCCGCCCTCGAGCTGCTTCATTCCGAGGCTGATGCGCTCCTTCTCGACGTCGACGTCGAGGACCTGCGCCTTGACCAGCTCGCCCTTGCGGTGAAGCGCCAGCGCTTCCTCGCCCGTCGCGCCCCACGCGATGTCGGACATGTGGACCATGCCGTCGACGTCACCCTCGAGCCCGATGAACAGGCCGAATTCGGTCGAATTCTTGACTTCGCCCTCGACCACGCTGCCAACCGGATGCGCTTCGGCGAAGGCTTCCCACGGGTTCGACTGGGCTTGCTTGAGCCCGAGCGAAATGCGGCGCTTCTCCTCGTCGACCTCGAGCACCTTCACTTCGACTTCCTGCGAAGTGCTGATGATCTTGCCCGGGTGGACGTTCTTCTTGGTCCAGCTCATTTCGCTGACGTGGACCAGGCCCTCGATGCCCGGCTCCAGCTCGACGAAAGCGCCATATTCGGTGATGTTGGTGACCCGGCCGGTGAACACGCCGTCGACCGGATATTTGGCCGACGCGCCCTCCCACGGATCGCTCTCAAGCTGCTTCATGCCGAGGCTGATGCGCTGGGTCTCGCGGTTGATGCGAACGATCTGGACCTTGACCGTGTCGCCGATGCCGAGCGCCTCGGACGGATGATTGACGCGCTTGTAGCTGATGTCGGTGACATGGAGCAGGCCGTCGATCCCGCCGAGATCGACGAAGGCGCCGTAATCGGTGATGTTCTTGACCACGCCGTCGATGACCTGGCCCTCAGCGAGGCTGAGGATGAGGCCGCTACGCTGCTCAGCGCGGGTTTCCTCGAGGATCGCGCGGCGCGAAACGACGATATTGCCGCGGCGGCGGTCCATCTTGAGGATGACGAAGGGCTGCGGAATGTCCATCAGCGGACCGACGTCGCGGACCGGGCGGATGTCGACCTGGCTGCCCGGAAGGAAGGCGACGGCGCCGCCGAGGTCGACGGTAAAGCCGCCCTTGACCCGGCCGAAGATGATGCCCTCGACGCGGTTGGCGGCCTCGAATTCCTTTTCGAGCTTGTCCCACGCGGCTTCGCGGCGGGCGCGGTCGCGGCTGAGCATGGCTTCGCCCGAGGCATTCTCGACGCGGTCGACATAGACCTCGACCTCGTCGCCGACCTTCAGCTCGGCCTTCTGGCCAGGCATGGCAAATTCGCGCAGCGGAACCCGGCCCTCGGACTTGAGCCCGACGTCGATGACCGCGAGGTCGTTTTCGATCCCCGTGACGATACCCTTGACCACCTTGCCTTCGAAGGTCTCGTTCTCGCCGCCAAGGCTTTCGTTGAGCATCGCGGCGAAATCGTCGCGCGTCGGGAATGTCGTCGTTGCCATAGAAATTTCTGCTTTCGTCTCTGTCGAAGGTTCGGCCGCCGGACAGTCACCATGACCATCCTGAAGAGCGGGCTTGGACAAACCTCTGCCGCCCGGACGAGCTCATCCCGCTCGGGCATCCTTGGACTATCGGGATCGCGGGGCCTTACGGACGGACGGCGGGTGGTCGGGGCGCGAAGCCCTCAAACCGTTCCGCGGTGCGCCTGGAGACGGGCCGCCGCGAGCCACTGAGAGCCCGCTGGACGGGGCGCCCTCTACGCCAAGCACGCGCGAAGGGCAAGGAAGCGGGTCGATTGCGCGATACCGCTTGGTTGCATAGGCTCTGCATCTGCTCGGCGTGATTGATGTGGAGGGGAAAATGAAGGCAATTACATTCGCCGGCGCGATCACTTTCTTAGCGGTGCCGACTGCCGCTGTAGCTCAGGACGTCGACAAGCTTCCTAGCATTTTGGTTAGCGGTAGCGGTGAGGTAGAGACTGATCCCGACCGGGCGAAGATTTCCTACTCATTACGTGGCGAAGGATCGACGAGCGACGATGCGGTTCGTGCAATGGTCGCAATGGGCGAAAAGGTCGAAGCCGCAATCAAAGGTATCGACCCTAAAGCGGACGCCAGAACGGGATCCGTGACTTCGGAGCCTGCCAGATCGGCCAGTTGCGGGGGCGAAGACTACAACGCGCGGGAACAGCTTTCTAAGGGTGTTTGCGCGATTCAAGGGTATATTGCTACTCAGCAGATCACTGTGACAACGGCCTTGGTCAAGGAGGTCGGAACCATGGCCGGCTTGGCTGCGCGACACGGTGCCGAAAGTGCGCAAGCTCGGCAATTCGAACTGAGCGAGGATTTGCAGACCCGCGCCTACGCCTCAGCCCTTTCAAAAGCATTTCGCGATGCGGAAAAGAATGCTTTGGCTCTTGCTGTAGGAAGCGGCGTGAAGCTAGGATCAATCTTGACGGCTGCGAATATCAGCCAGGCGGAAAATTCCTCGGAGGAGGGCCAGGATATCGTCGTGACTGGAAGTCGCGTGCCTACTCCCGCTCCCCCCGCGGTGGCAGTTAAGCTGAAACCGCAGAAAATCACGACAAGCGCACGAGTGAACGTCCGCTACCTCATTCAACGTTAAACTCTGTTCTCAGCCCCCCAACCGCTCCTCGGCGAGGCGGATGGCGGCGGCGATCGCGGCGTCTTTATCGAGCGTGCTGGTATCGAGTTCGACCGCATCCCTCGCCATAGCCAGCGGCGCGTCCTGGCGCCCGCTGTCGCGTTCGTCGCGGGCGAGGATGTCGGCGAGCACGTCCTCGAGTGACGCGTGCATCCCGCGCCCCTCGAGCTCGGCGAGGCGCCGCTTCGCTCGCACCTCGGGGGCCGCGATGATGAACAGTTTGAGCTCGGCGGCGGGCGCGATGACGGTGCCGATGTCGCGGCCGTCGAGCACCGCCCCGCCCTCCTGCGCAGCGAAATCGCGCTGGCGGCCGAGCAAAGCGGCGCGGACCGCGGGATAGGCCGAGACCGCCGAGGCGATCCGCGACACCGCCTCGCTGCGCAGCTCGGGATCGTCATGGTCGGCGCCCAGCTCGTCGCACGCGCGCAGCGCCTCGAACTCGCTGCCCGGGTCTCCGCCCCAGCGCCACAGGTTGAGCGCGACCGCGCGATAGAGCAGCCCGGTGTCCATGTGCGACAGGCCGAAGTGGCGGGCGAGCGCCCGTGCGATCGTGCCCTTGCCGCTGGCCGCGGGTCCGTCGACGGCAATCACCGGCATGGCCGCATGTCCTCTTTCGCTCGCGCTCTCGTGTCGTCTGGAAGCCGGCGCTTTGACAGGGGCATATGGCTATGGCAAGGCGCCACGCCGAACGTCGCCAATCCGCGCGCGGCCCTTAAAATTCAGACTGGAGAGCATTCACATGGTGAAGCCCGAATGGGGCACCAAGCGCATTTGTCCCAAGTGCGCGACCCGTTTCTACGATCTTGGCAAGGACAACCCGGTCCATTGCATCAACCCCGAGTGCAAGCTCGATTTCATGCCCGAGCCGGTGCTGAAGTCGAAGCAGCCTTTGGTCTATGAAGTCTCGGCCGCCGAAAAGAAGAAAAAGGATGCCGAGCTGGCCGGCGAGGACGACGAGCTGGAGATCAACGAGGACGCGGAGCCCAGCGCCGATGAAGAGGTCGATCTCGACACGGGCGATTCGGATCTCGGAGTCGAGACCAAGAACGAGGACGACGACAACAATTAAGGTTTGCGGCCGGCCGCGCTTTCGCTAAACGCGCGCCGGTCATCCCGGAGATCATCCTGGAAAAACGGGGCCGTAGCTCAGCTGGGAGAGCGCTGCAATGGCATTGCAGAGGTCAGGGGTTCGATCCCCCTCGGCTCCACCAACCTCCTGAAAAGCCCGCAGAAATGCGGGCTTTTTTGTTATTGCGCGTCGATCAGCCCCATGTCCTCCGCGATCTTGCGAAGTTCCTTCGTGGACTCGCTCCACGAGGGCGGCAGCGGGCTTTTGAGATGCTCGTCCGAGGCCTTGCGGGTGGCGCGGTTGAACTCGGCCGGAAGGTCCGGGCCGCGGCGCCCGTCGACGCTGAGCGCGGAGGTCATGAAGCGGCGCCAGATGTCGGCCGGGACGGTGCCGCCGGTGACTTTTCCCAGCGACTTGTCGTCGTCGCGCCCGACCCAGACCCCGACCACCAGATCGCCGGCGAAGCCGATGAACAAAGCATCACGATTGTCCTGCGTAGTGCCGGTCTTGCCGAAGGTGGGAATAGCGAGCGCGGCTCTGCGCCCAGTGCCCTTGTTGGCCGCGGCGTGGAGCAAATCGAGCATCGGCGCCCAGTCGCGTTGCCGGTCGAGATTGCCGCCTCCGCCGAACAAGGCCGCGAAGCCTTTCCCCGAGGATCGCGGATCGGGCAGTCCGCGCGCAATGACCGGATAGCGACCCGAAGCAATCGCGGCATAAGCGGCGGTCAACTCGACGAGGCTGACCCCCGCGGTGCCGAGCGCGAGGCTGGGCTCGTCGGGGAGAGTGGCGGTGATCCCGAGGTCGCGCGCGGTGCGCATGACGTTGCCGCGGCCGACTTGCTCGGCGAGGCGGACGGCGGCGGCGTTGCTCGACCGCTGGAACGCCTCGCGCAGGGTGATCGGCCCGCGATAAACGCCGTCGACATTGGCCGGAGACCAGCCGCGAATCGTGATCGGCTCGTCCTCGATAATGCTGTCGGGGGTCCAGCCGGCGCGGAGCGCCGCGAGATAGACGAACAATTTGAACGCCGAGCCCGGTTGCCGCCGCGCCTGGGTCGCGCGGTTGAAGCTCGATTTGGAATAACTGCGGCCGCCGACCATCGCCACCACCCGGCCGTCGGGACGCATCGCCACCAGCGCCACCTCGGCATCGCCGATCGGCGCCCGCGACACCGCGCGCACCGCGATCTTCTGCAACCGCCGGTCGAGCGTCGTCGGCACTATTACTTCGCCGAAATCGGCCTCGAACGCTTGTTGCGCGTCGGGATAGACCCAGTCGGCGAAAAAGGTGCCGGTGGGAATGCGCTCGCGTTTGCGGACGACCCGCGCCGGAGAGGTCGAGCGCGCCCGCGCGGCACTGATCGCGCCGGTGTCGGCCATCGCCCGCATCACCAGCCGGCTGCGCTTCTGCGCGGCGGCGAGATGTCTGGTCGGTGCCAGCCGCGAGGGCGCCTGGACCAGCCCCGCGAGCATTGCCGACTGAGCGAGGTTGAGCTTCTCCGGCTCGCGGTCGAAATAATGGCGCGCCGCGGCCCGCAGCCCATAGACGCCGTCGCCGAAATACACGCTCGACATATAGCGCGAGAGGATCTCCTCCTTGCTCAACCACCCCTCGAGCCAGAAGGCGATGATCACCTCCTGCGCCTTGCGCTTCAGCGTCCGGTCGCCGCTGAGGAAGCTGGTCTTGGCAAGTTGCTGGGTGATCGTGCTGCCGCCCTGGCGGACCCCGCCGCCGCGCATATTCGCAAGCGCTGCGCGCCCGATCCCGCGCGGATCGATGCCCCAGTGCCGGAAGAAGCGGCGATCCTCGATCGCGACGAATGCGACCGGGGTCAACGGGTCGAGCATGGTGACGTCGACCGGCGCTTCCTTGATCGCTCCGCGCCGCGCAATTGCCACCCCGTCCGAAGCGGTGATGCGAAGCGCGGGATCGTCGAGCGGCTCAAGCGCGCGCGATAAAGGCGCGGTCAGCACCAGCCACAGTAAGGTCACGAGGAACAGGCCGCCGAGCGCGTACAGCACCAGCGGCCAGCGCCGCCGCGGTTGGGGCTCGGCCGGCTCGCCGTCGCCCTGATCGAGGACCGGCGGCTCGAACGGGTCGGCAAGCTGCTCGATCGGCACGCCGCCGCGAGTCCACACCGGCGCGCCCTCGGGCTGCTCCTCCTGGTTGATGATCCGGTCCACTGCCTTACCTTGGTAATACAGCCGCGCGCGATTGGCCAGATGCTTGCTCCCAGACGCTTGCTCAACGCCCGCGCCACCTTAAGTATCAGCCCATGCCGATATTCCGCTTCGGGCTGCCGGGCCTATTCGCCGCGTCGCTGCTCGCGCTCGCGCCCGCCGCGTGCACCGACGAGCCCGAAGGCTCGCCGCGAGTCGTCGTCATCGGCGGCAAGCCAGCGCTGGCCGATCCTGCCGCGGGACCGTTGAAGGCGCCCGACGCGGTGCTGTTGCAGAATGTCGCGCAAGGGCTGGTGGCGTTCGATTCGAGCGGCGATATCGTCGCCGGACTGGCCGAGCGCTGGAACGTCAGCAACGATGGCTTGAGCTATATCTTCCGGATTGCCCCCGCGACCTGGCCCAACGGGAGCAAAATTACCGCCGAGCAAGTCGCGCGCGCGCTCCGACGGCAAATCATGACAGGGAGCCGCAATCCGCTGAGCGACGCGCTCGGCGCCGTCTCGGAAGTCGTTCCGATGACCGACCGGGTGATCGAAATCCGCCTCGCCAACCCGCGGCCGAACCTGTTGGCGCTGCTCGCCCAGCCCGAAATGGCGATGGTTCGCGGCGGGGTCGGAAGCGGGCCGTTTACGTTGGCTGGCAAGGCTCCGCAGGGCGCCGACCGCCTGCTCGTCCGCGAACTCGAGGACCTCGAAGGCGGCACCGCGAGCGAGGAGCGGGTGTTGCTGTCGGGCCATTCGGCGGAGCAGGCGATTGCCGATTTCGCTGGCGGCAAGTCCGATCTCGTTCTTGGCGGCACCTTCGCCGATCTGCCGCTCGCCCGAAAGGTGACTCGGCCCCGCGACGCGCTTCGCTTCGATCCGGTGTCGGGATTGTTCGGGCTGGCCCCGGTGCGCCGTGACGGCCACTTCGCGAGCGCCGAGTGGCGGCGGCTTCTGAGCGAGGCGATCGACCGCGACGCGCTGCTCGCCGCGCTCGCCGTTCCCGGCCTCAGCTCCCGCGCGACCTTGTTCGTCGCGGGGCTCGACGGAGTCGCGGCGCCCGCGCCGCCGGAATGGATGGCGAGGCCGCTCGCCGAGCGCCACCCCCAGCTCGTGGCGCGTGCCCGCAATTTGATTGAGGGAACAGACCAAGAGGTGCTGCGGCTCTGGCTTCCAAAAGGCCATGGCGGCGATTTGCTGCTCCGCCGGCTCGAGGTCGACTGGTCGGCGCTGGGCCTGACGGTCGAGCGCGCGGCGACGCGCCCGGCGGCGGATTTCGAGCTCATCGACGAGGTTGCGCCATCGGCCTCCCCCGCCTGGTTCGCGCGCCGCTTCCGCTGCGGCATTGCCGCCGTCTGCGACCCCGAGGTCGACCAATTGCTCGCCGCCGCCCGCGATGCTGTCGTCCCCGACCAGCGCTATGCCCTGCTCACTCAGGCCGCGGCGCGGATCGACGAGGACGCCTTGTTCCTGTCGATCGCGGCGCCGATCCGCTGGTCGCTGGTCGGCAATCGGGTCAAGACCTTCAGCGGCAACCGTTTCGCGCGCCACACATTGGTCGGACTGGACCGCGAACCCGCAGGGCTGGAGCGATGATGTGAGACCCCCGCGACCCAAAATGCCCAGGATCGGCACCCATCCCAAGGCGGTCCGGCAGCGCGTCGAGGCGATGGAAAAGGTCCTCGAGCGCGCGATCGTCATTCCCGGGATCAATCGGCCGGTCGGGCTCGACGTGGTCCTCGACCTTATCCCGTTCGTCGGCAACGCCACCGCCGCGGCATTGGGCAGCTACATGTTGTGGGAAGCGCGCAACCTCAACATGTCGAAGGTTCAGATGAGCCGGATGGCGGGCAATGTGGGGGCCGACTTCCTGTTCGGGCTGATCCCCTGGGTCGGTGCGATCCCCGACTTCTTCTTCCGCTCGAACAGCCGCAACTTGAAGATCATCCGCAAGCACCTCGACAAGCATCATCCCGAAACCGGGATCATCGACGTCGAGGGACAAGCGATCGAACCCTAGCGGCCGCGCTCGATCGGCGGGTCGTTGACCGGCGTCGCGGATTCGGACTGCGCCGGAAGCACCGTCTTCAGGAACGCCCACTCGAGCGCCGAGCGGACCGCATCCTCGCCGCGGTCGGCCCCGACCGAATGTCCGCCCTCGAGGTACTCATGATAGTAAACCTCGTTGCCGAGCTGGTCGTTCAATGCCTTCCACTTGCGCGCGTGGCCGGGGTGGACGCGATCGTCCTGGGTCGAGAGATAGAGGAACATGGGCGGGTAGCGGATGTCGCGGCGGACGTTCTGA
>JANNDN010000045.1:0-4946 GCA_031387795.1 Sphingomonas sp. | reverse complement strand
GGCCACGCCATCGATATTCACCTGACGATGACCGACGATTTCCCCTGGGCGCAGGCCTTCGTCATCCTGACCTCGCGCAAGCTGGAGCCCTGAGTGACCGACCAGACGACCGAGGCGAAGGCAGCGCCGGCGACCAGCGAGGCCAGCGACGGCAAAGGCTCCGCCGTGTGGCGCGAGATCAAGGGGCTGCTGTGGGTCCTGCTCGCGGTGCTCGCCTTTCACAGCTTCATCGCCAAGCCCTTCTACATCCCGTCGGAATCGATGATGCCGGGCCTGCTCACCGGTGACCGGCTGGTAGTCAGCAAATATCCTTATGGCTGGTCGTGGGTCAGCCCAAGTTTCCACGTCCTGCCGCCGTTTCCCGGGCGGCTGCTGGGCAAACTGCCAGAGCGCGGGGACATCGTCATCGTCACCCCGCGCGGCACCAAGACCGACTATATCAAGCGCGTCATCGGCCTGCCCGGCGACACGCTCAGGATGGAGAACGGCATTCTGGTCATCAACGGCGTGGCCGTGAAGCGTCAGCGCCTGCCCGACCGGTTGATGGCGGTCGACGCCAATTCGCCGTGCGGGTCGAACCACGATCCGGCGCTGTTCCCGTTCCGCACTACCAGCGCGAAAGGCGCGCCGCTGTGCCGCGTGCCGGTCGTGCGCGAGACGCTGCCGGGCGGGCGCAGCTTCGACACGGTCGAGCTCGGCCGCTCGACGACCGACAATTTCGGGCCTGTACGCATTCCCGCCGGGCATGTCTGGTTGATGGGCGACAATCGCGACGATTCGGCCGACAGCCGGGTCGCCGACTGGCAGGGCGGGCTCGGCGGGCCGGTCCCGTTCGAGAATATCGGCGGCCGCGCCGAGTTCATTACCTTCAGCCTCGATGGCACCACCGAAGTGCTCAAACCGTGGACCTGGTTCAGCGCATTGCGTTCGGGCCGCTCCGGCATTTCGCTCAGAAACGGCTGATGGCTCAGGAGCCCGCCCCCGTACCGCATGTCGAGCGGCCCGGGCCGGCGGAGTTCCGCGACCCTCTGGTGCGCAGCGAGATCCGCCGCGCCGCGGTGTGGATCGGGATGGTGCTCGCGGTCGCGGGCGTGATCGTCCTCGCCCAGCCGCTGCTGATCATCGTCGGCGGGGCGATCTTCGCGGTTCTGCTCGATGGCGGCACGCGCCTCCTCGGCCGCTATTTGCCGATCGGGCGGCCGTGGCGATTGATGATCGTCATCCTGCTCGGCTTCGGCTTCCTCGGCTGGGTGTTCTGGTTCGCCGGCACGACCATCGCCGAGCAGGCCGAGAGCCTTCGCCAGGTCGTCACCGACCAGTTTCGGGTGCTGCTCGGCGAAGTCGAGAAATTAGGCTTGGTTCCGCCGGGCCAGTCGACCGACATCCCCTCGCAGGTGCTGGGGTCGGTCGGACGCCTGACTTCCGCGGTCGGAAGCGCGATCGGCGCCATCACTGGGGCGATCATGATGCTGGTCATCGGCATGTTCCTCGCCGCGGAACCCAAGATCTACGACCGCGGCATCGCGTGGATGCTGCCGCTGCGCCACCGCGAAGGCTTTTACCGCATCGCCGAGCACGTCGGGTTCACGCTCCGCCGCTTGCTCTTCGGCCGCCTCATCGGAATGCTGTTCGAGGGCGTCTTCACCTTCGTCTTGCTGTGGGTCGGGGGCGTGCCGATGGCGGCGCTGCTCGGCCTCGTCACCGGCATCCTCGCCTTCATTCCCAACATCGGGGCGATCGTGTCGGGCGTGCTGATGGTCGCGGTCGGCTTTTCGGCGGGCACGCAGGAGGGCTTCTGGGCCATCTTCGTCTATTTCTTCGTTCAGAACGTGGATGGCTATCTGGTCGTCCCCTACATCGCGCGGCGGACGGTCGACCTTGCTCCGGCGCTGGTGCTGGCGATGCAGGTGCTGATGGGGGCGTTGTTCGGGATTCTCGGGATCCTGTTCGCGGACCCGCTTCTGGCAACGCTCAAAGTGATGCTGGTCGACCTCAGCGAGCACCGCTCGAAGTCGCGGGGCGAGGCTCTCGCGACCGGTCCGCCTAGCGACCCGGGGCCGGCGCCTGCTGCTGTTGCTGCTGCATCTGCTGGCGCATCAAAGCGGCGCCGTCGCGGACGATCTTCCGCACCCTGACGTCGAAGGTGAGGTCGCTGTCGGCGGGGAAGCCGGGCGGGACCGGGCCGGCGCCGAAGGCCAGGCTCTGCGGCATGGTGAAGCGATATTCGCCGCCTTCCTGCATTCTCGCCATCGCCTCGGCGAAGCCGGGAAAGACCGCGTCGGCGGTGAAGGGCTGCGGTCCGCCATGGGTTTCGCTGGCGTCGAACACGGTGCCGTCATCAAGCGTCCCGACATAATCGAGCAGCGCGGCGTCGGTGGTCGCGATCGGAGCGCCGGTGCCGGCCTTGATGGTGCGGAACTCGAGCCCGGTGGCACTCGCCTCGGGACGCATCGAGCCCGCGCCCAGCCAGGCGAGGCCGATCCCGACAGCGATGAGGGCGATAAATCCGAGCCACAAACGGGCCGCCCGGCCGCGATGGGCTGGGCGATGGGCGGCTTCGGCTGCGGTCATATCCGATGAGCCGCTTAGCGGGCGCCTTCGCGCTCGACGCGCTTGCGCTCGAGCTTGCGGGCACGCCGGATCGCGGCGGCACGCTCGCGGGCGCGCTTTTCCGACGGCTTCTCATAGTGCCGGCGCAGCTTCATCTCGCGGTACACGCCCTCGCGCTGCAGCTTCTTCTTGAGCGCGCGCAGCGCCTGCTCGACATTATTGTCGCGAACGATGATCTGCATAAACTTCCGTCACACTCCCATGCGGCCTCAATCGGCCTGTTCGGCGGACCGACAAGCGGCTCGAGTCTCACCAATATATAGCTAGCGGCCCCAGCAACCGAAGTTCGGGGGCGACGGCCCCTTAGCAGCGCCCGCAAAAGCGTTCAACCCTTGGTCAATTCCCTTCACTTGCGACGAACCGTTGGCATCGAGCGGTGGAGCGGGCAACCAATTGCGATTGGTTATCGGCGGTTAACCCATTGAATGATAGACAGACCGCTTCGAAACGGGAGGGAAATGGATGATCGTCAGCCGTCGGGATATGTTGCGCATGAGCGCTTGTGGAGCAGCGGGAGCAGTGCTCTCGACCGCCGCGGCCGCGCAGGTTTTCCCCTCGCTGATCGCCGGTCCAGTGGCCCCCACTTCGACCCCGCTGCCGCCGCTTCATCCGGCACTCGGCCAGGCTCCGGGCGGGATCGACCCGACCCTGTTCGCCAAGGCCAAGGCCGCACTCGACCAGCACAAGATCGCCGCGCGCGACTGGATCGGAGTCGTCGACTTCAACAAGGCCAGCCACGAAGAGCGCTTCTACGTCGTCGACCTGCGCAGCGGCGAGACCGAGAGCTTCCGAGTCGCGCATGGCTCGGGCTCCGACCCGCAGCACAGCGGCTATGTCGATCATTTCTCCAACGACTTCGGCTCCTATGCCTCGTCGAACGGCGCTTATACGACCGGCGAATATTATCAGGGCAAATACGGGCTCTCGATGAAAACCCAGGGCCGCGACTGGTCGAATTATAATGCCGAGCCGCGCGCGATCGTCATCCACAACGCCTGGTATGCCGAACCCGACATGATCGCCCAGCACGGCAAGCTCGGCCGCAGCCAGGGCTGCTTCGCCTTCAGCCACGAGGACCAGTGGAAGGTCATGCGCAAGCTCGCCGGCGGAAGGCTGATCTACGCGGACAAGCTGGCGTAACGCCGAGGATACGGCACACGACAGCGGGACGAAGTCGACCGAAGGTCAACCGGACGCTTCAACTTAATCGAGAGACCTGAAGCCGCGGCCTCCCGCCCCCCCTACTTCATCACCGTCACCTGACCTTCGTCCGCCAGCGCCAGCCGGTCGAGCCGGTCGAACGTGGCGGACAATTCCATCAAATGGCGGTCGCTGACGCTGAATTCGCCCTTGAACGGGTGATCGACGGTAAGGATGAACAAGAACACCAGCCCCAAAGTGAGCGAAATCCCGGCGATCGCGAGGACGTTGAACCGGGTAGCGGTGAACGCCGAAGAATAAGCGACCGTCAGCAGCGAACCGACCAGGCCGATGGTCCACAGGATCAGCGGGATGCCCTCCTGGCTCTCGACGATGCGGTCGTGACGATAGTCGACGAGGTCGTTGAGCTTTTCGAGCATCTCCTCATAGATCGAGCTGGCGCGGTTGTCGGCCGGGCTAAGTTTGCCAACCTCGGCAAAGACCCGCTGGAGCGCGGCTTCGGTGGCGTCGCTCCCGTTGCCGTCAGACAGCAACGGCCATTCGTCGCGGGTGATGCTGATGACATAGCGTCTCAGGGCGCCCCGCGCGGGGCGCGTTTCGGTGCCGAAGATGGTGAGGTCCTGATACAGCTGCGAAGCGGCCGCGGCTTCCTGGGCGACCGCGGCCTTGGCGTCGGAGAAGTCCTGCCATACTTGGACTCCGGCAAAGGCGATCATGATCCCGACATAGGCCGCGACCACTTGCATCAGATTGACCGCGACCTCTTTCTCTTCCGCGGTCGACTTGATCCGGAACAGACGCTGGATGCCGATGCTGACCCCGAGCCCGATCCCCAGTGCTGCGCCGAGCACGACAATGGTCGCGAGCCAGATCGGCAAGCTGTAGAATAGATTGGTCATCCGTCCCCCGCCGCGGTGCATCCGCCGAGCATAGGATTACGGACTTGGCCCTCGTCCGCAATGGCCGAGCACGAAAGTGAGGCGGACTATTTCGCCGCCAGCTTCTTCGGCGCGGCCGCCGTACCATCCATCGATTTGAGCGCGGCCAGCGCTTTGCCGTCGCGACCGTAGAGGTCCTGATAATCGACGATGCGGCCGTCGTTGAGGCCGGCGGCGCTGAAATAGACGATGTAGATTGGCACCGGCTTGACGAAATTCACCTGCTTGGTCTTGCCG
>JANNDN010000240.1:0-2679 GCA_031387795.1 Sphingomonas sp. | reverse complement strand
GGCGCCCGCCGACGCTGACCGCGCTGTCGCTGCCAATCACCCAATCGCCGGGGCGACGACCGCTGACGGCCTTCGCTTTGGCCTCCGAGAGCAGCTGGACCAGCGCCTCGGGAATCTGGTCATTCTTGAACTTTGCTTCGTCGACGCCCGGCGCGACTACCTCGACGCTCACTCCCGCCGCCTCGAGCATGGCGCGGCGAATGGGGCTGGTCGAAGCGAGGATCAAAGCCAATCGGACAACCTTGTGGAAAAGAGATGTGTCAGGCCTAGCCCTGGACTGGGGGTTGTCTCAAGACGCCATTCGCTCCCACGCCCGCCGGCTCTGTTCGAGTAATCATCCCCGTGGATGGAATCGTTCCCCAGGCTGTGAATCGCGGGCATCGAACCGGGCGACTCGCGGCAATTCCACGATCCGTCGGCGTGCCGCTTGTTGGCAATCCGGGGAGTGCCGCCTAAACCCCGCTTTCCCCCGCCCAACAACAACATCATTTCTCTACTAAAGAGATTATAAGGATAGATAGATAGTGGCCGTGAGACCCGTCGACCCGGTCCAGTCTATCGAGCCGCTCGCGCGCAAGCCGATGCTCGCGGTGCTCGGCGGGGAGCGGCTCGATCCTCCGCCGGTTTGGATGATGCGCCAGGCGGGGCGCTATTTGCCCGAGTATCGAGCGCTTCGAGCCGAGCGTGGGAACTTCCTCAATCTCGTCTATGACAGCGAGGCGGCGTGCACGATTACGCTCCAGCCGCTACGTCGCTTCCCCGAGCTCGACGCGGCGATTCTCTTTTCCGACATCCTCATTGTCCCCTTCGCCATCGGGCAGAATTTGACCTTCGTTGCCGGCGAGGGGCCGCGGTTGACCCCGCCGTTGTTCGAGGCCCAGCTCGATGCATTGGTCGCCGGGCCGGCGCGGCTCGATCCGATCTATGCCACGGTGGCCAAGGTGAAAGCCGGGCTGGCACCCGAAAAGACGCTGATCGGGTTCGCTGGAAGTCCGTGGACAATTGCCACCTACATGGTCGCTGGACAAGGGAGCCGCGATCAGTCCGAGACGCGTCGCTTTGCCTATCAGGACCCGGACCGGTTCGGAGCCATCATCGAACGGATCGAGGCGGTAACGCTCGATTATCTCGGCGGGCAGATCGAGGCCGGAGCCGAGGCGGTGCAATTGTTCGACAGCTGGTCCGGAAGCCTTTCACCGGCGCAATTCCAGCGCTGGGTGATCGCCCCGACCGAGCGGCTGGTGAAGGGGATTCACGCGCGCCATCCCGGAATTCCGGTAATCGGTTTTCCCAAGGGCGCCGGCGGCAAGCTTGCGGCCTATGCGCGTGAAACCGGAGTCGATGCGCTCGGGATCGACGAGACCGTGGACCCGCTGTGGGCCGCTCGAGAATTGCCCGCAGGCCTGCCGGTCCAGGGCAATCTCGACCCGTTGGCGCTGATCGCCGGCGGAGAGACGATGCGGTCCGCGGTCGACGCTATTATTGACGCCTTCTCGGATCGTCCCCACATCTTCAACCTCGGTCACGGGATCCTCCAGGACACCCCGATCGGTCATGTCGAAGCCATGTTGGCCTATGTCAAAGCGAGCAATGTGAAACGGGGAACGAGTGCCTGATCTGACGGGATTTCTCGGACCGGCCTATCTGTGGGTCAAGGCGGCGCACGTGACCTTCGTCATTTTCTGGATCGCGGGCCTGTTCCTGCTTCCGCGGCTTTACGTCTACCATCAGGAAACGACGCCTGGATCGCCCGAAGAACGGGCGTGGATCGACCGTGAAGCACGCGTCCGCTCGATCATCCTGACCCCGGCGATGCTGCTGGTCTGGCTGCTTGGCCTCGCGCTCGCCTTCCATCTCGATCTGTGGGCCGCGCCGTGGTTCAGCGCCAAGCTGCTGCTGGTTGTCGGCTTGACCGGATTTCAGGGTTGGCTCGGCGGTTACGGCCGCAAGCTCGCGAACGGCGAACGCTCGGTCAGCGGCAAGACGCTGCGGATGATCAACGAGATTCCGGGCATCGCGGTCGCAATCATTGTCGTCCTGGTCATCGTGCGTCCCTTTTAAGGGATTGCACGCAACCGACGTCCGACCGTTCTAGCCCAGCCGCGATTCGTTTGATTGACAGCGAGCGCGGCGGGACATACCGCGTCGCGCAACGGCTCCGGCCTGTCGGCTTCCTGCCGGTGCTTCCCAATTCGGCCGCGGCGTCCTGCCGCACTTCGGCTCTGTCTTCCCAGTCAAGCTCGAACCGCCAATCCCAAGAAAAGACCATGTTATGCATTTGAAAGATTTGAAAAAAACGCCCCCGGCCGAGCTGGTTGCGATGTCCGAGGAGATGGGTGTCGAGGGCGCGTCGACGATGCGCAAGCAGGATCTGATGTTCTCGATCCTCAAGATCCAGGCCGAGAACGGGGTCGAGATCATGGGTGCGGGGACGATCGAAGTCCTCAACGACGGCTTCGGCTTCCTGCGCTCGCCCGAGGCCAATTATCTCGCCGGTCCCGACGACATTTACGTAACGCCGTCGATCGTTCGCCGCTTTGGGCTGCGCACCGGCGATACGGTCGAGGGCGAAATCCGCGGCCCCAAGGAGGGCGAGCGCTATTTTGCGCTGACCCGTGTCACCTCGATCAATTTCGACGATCCCGAGACGGTCCGCCACCGCGTCAATTTCGACAATCT